>JACRDE010000079.1 GCA_016212935.1 Desulfomonile tiedjei
TTCAATGTTGCGGATTCCTCACTCTGCCTGGGCACTGCATGCTTTTTTATTCATATTCTTACCAATAGACAGAAGTAGACAATCAACGGGTGGATTCAAACAGACCACAGGCCCATTCAGCACGGATTATCTCTGTTTTCAGAGCGGTTTTGCCGGCTATTAGAAGCCCCCTCACCTGTTCCCATTGATCCAGTGGCACTCCTGAAACGATCAAATACCGCCGGGACAATTCGAGAAGCTTGTCCCTGTTTGCCAGCAAAGTTAAAGGGTCAAGATTTGCGGTCACTACGTCCGCCGGACCTGCCAGATCCCGAAGAGAGCAACACTCCAGCTTGACTGCGTTCTCCAGTCTGTTGAGAACCAGGTTTTTCAAGGCCGAATTTACTGCAACAGGATCGTTGTCCACGGCCCGGACGTCCGAGGCTCCTAGTTTTACCCCGGCAATGGCCAGAATCCCGGAACCGCAGCCCACGTCCAGAAGTGAGAAACGGTCCTGAAGCCCTTTCAATTCCATGGAGGCCTGTTCGAGGAGCACCAGGCACCCTTGGGTGGTCTCGTGGGTTCCTGTTCCGAAAGCCTCCGCAGGCTCTATAAGGATCAGATTTCTTTCGCCGTGCGGAAGCTCGAGCCATGGGGGGGCAACCAGGAGAGTGTCACCTATCTCCATGGCATGGAAACTATCCTGCCAAAGTATTGCCCAGTTCTCCTTTTTCAAAGGTGAGGTTTCCAGAACTGGCTCAAGCAAATGCGGAAAGATTTCATGCAGTGAAGACAGGTACTTGTTCAGTTGCGAATAGACCATATCCCATTTGTCGATGGGAAAATATGCTGTTACGGTCGCGGCGTCCGTGCGATCCTCATCCATTACCACCCCGCCGGAACCGTGTTCGTGGCAAAAGTTGGTCACTGCATCCGCCATCTCATAGGGGAGCGAAATGCGGAGAGTCATCCACTGTACTGTTGTGTCGTCATTGCTCATGGTTAGTTTGCCTGGGGTCGGATTTCAAGACCTCGAAATACTACGGTTAGAGCCATTATAATCGCTGAAAAGAAAACTAGCCATGATTTCGAAACCAGAGGAGGGCGATGAGAGAGGAAATCGGGGAGTCAAATAGAACGGGGGGTGCGGGGGAATTGCTCCCCCGCATGGTGCCTGCATAAGAATCACTACCTGAGACTTTCGAACCTACGCGATCCGACCAAAACAACTATTCGACCGTTTTCATGCACTGCCTGGAATCTTCCGTCGCTTGGCGGAACAGTTCCCGGAATTTGTTTTCCAGGCTTCTGTTCTCGTCATATTGGGCAAAGTACTGATCTATGGCGGCGCTTGTTCCAGGGGTCTTGGGCTGTTTCGCCATGTTTTCTATCTGTTGCATGAGCGCTTTGCAAACCTGACCATGATAAGTAGCACGTGCCTCGTACGTTCGCGCCTGACCCAGAAGCTCCTGACACACGACGAGGACGTTCGTTCTTCCACTGCTCGCAGGTCCTGCCCCGAGCGTGGTCATCAGTATAAGGAGTATCACAAGTGTTGCAGCCGCCTTGAGGTTCATTTGAGATCCTCTCAACTTTTTCTTCGGTCATATAGCAGAATTGAGGATGGTTTTCAAACAATTTTTTTAATTTAAATTGATAACTTTCAATAATAACGGAATGTGTTCCTGTTGACGTCCTCACGGAACGAACTTGATCCGTTTCCATTCATTTAACTGCGAGAAGATGGTTGGCCGGGAATCTGTCATTTCGAGGGCAGAGAAGCAATCGCATTGAGTTGGGGGAGGACAATACGAAGATTGCTTGGTCTCATCGTTCCTCGTAGCGACGATTTTCCCTACGCGTGAGTGAATGGTTGTCCTGATCCAATTCCCGTTATTGACTATTTCTCGGCCTATCTGTAACTTAACAATTTTAATGCAGCGGCTTGGTCCGCAACCGCTCTGTATGACGTATTGAAAGCATTCATGCAGAAATCACAGGGACGCGGTCAGCGTCATTGGCTGGCGAGCCCTGATTTTCTCGGAACGGATGATCCCTGTTTTTGCCTCTTTCCCAGTCAAACATGGGGAAATCTCGGCAATCATTGGCCATGGTCATCAACGAATTCCCTAGGATTCCGATCCCCGGAACATGACGGAGGAGGCACAGTGGAAGATCCCTTCAGAACCATCGAATGGAAGGGCGATCACATACGGCTTTTGGATCAGACCCTTCTTCCCGGCAGGGAAGAATACGTCGCTATACGCAATGTGGACCAGATGTGTGATGCGATTCAGCGTCTGGTAGTTCGGGGCGCGCCGGCCATCGGGGTGGCCGCTGCGATGGGTATTGCCCTGGGAGCACTCAACGCTTCTGAAACTAATCGAGAGGCATTCAATTCTGAATTCGATGAGGTGTGCAGTAGGATCGCTGCCACCAGGCCCACTGCGGTGAACCTCTTCTGGGCTGTGAACAGAATGAGGAAGCTGTCCCAGGCCCGAGCGGATATTGACCTTACCCAGTTGAAGCAACTCCTGATAAGAGAAGCAGTGGCAATGGAAAAAGAGGATCGGGCGCTCTGTGAGCGTATAGGGGCCATGGGCAAGGATCTGATCGAAGACGGAGACACGGTCCTCACTCACTGCAATGCGGGCGGCCTGGCCACAGCCGGGTACGGCACTGCTCTTGGGGTCATACGCGCTGCATTCGAGGCAGGTAAGCGAATCAGCGTTGTGTCCGATGAAACCAGACCGCTCAATCAGGGCGCGCGCATAACCTCATGGGAGCTGATGAAACTCGGTATTCCCGTGACTTTGATACCGGACAACACAGCCGGCGCGCTTATGCAGCGCGGCAGAATACAAAAGGTAATAGTAGGGGCGGACCGAATCGCGGCAGATGGAGACGCTGCCAACAAAATCGGAACGTACTCCGTCGCGGTTTTGGCCAAGTATCATGGGATACCTTTCTATGTGGCCGCTCCCCTTTCGACGATAGACATGTCCATTCCATCGGGTGACGGCATCCCCATCGAGGAACGCGACCCCAAAGAAGTGACTCACATATCTGGCGTCCGTATTGCTCCAGACGGCGTAGATGCCCTGAACATCGCGTTTGACGTGACGCCTCACAAGCTTATTGCGGGCATAGTCACCGAATGGGGTGTTGCAAGCGATCCTTTTGAAGAAACTTTTGCAAAATATTTTCTACGCAAGAGCGAGGAAACCGCATCATGAGGCCTATTTTTCGCGACCCGGAGACCGGTCGCCTCTTCGAAAACGTGGAAATAGTCGACGCTGAGTCCGGAAACAGTCTGGGAAAGCTTGATACCGTTCACGCGATCGACGGCCAGCGTTGCAAGAACTATACGCTTGATACCGATTTGTACGAGCTCACCATGGTGGCCGGATACAAGCTGCTCGGGAAA
>JACRDE010000096.1 GCA_016212935.1 Desulfomonile tiedjei
CCATGGTCTTTTGTATTTCATTTCGATCGTCGTTTCTCCGCCCTTGAGTGGAAGGAAAACGCAAACGTGTTGTCCTCCTCTTCCTGGAATCTGCTGCGCGGGTTTGATGTAGCGCGAACTCTGCAATTTCAGGAAACTTTTGTCAAAGTCTGCTGTCCAGGAATAACCCGTAGAGGGATTGGACGGCAGCACGATGCGAAAGCTTTTGTGTGCCTGAGCGCTAATGTGCGTTTCGTCCCGCACGGTTTCTGCATCGTTATTCGATGCCCAGACAGCGACAAATGAGATTAGCACTAATAGTGCGGCGGTCAGTAATTTTGAATAAGACATCTCTTTTCCTCCATGGCACCAACCCCAATGTCCTGTTCCAATTCGTTTTCAAGCAAGTCATCCTGGGGCGAGATGGGTGTCTCTTTCACTTCAGGCGACGCAAGGCCGTCGGACCTTCATCCACGGGCCCCCCAGCTTACTACCGCGACCATGTTACTCATTTTAAAGCGCATTGATATCACTCTGCCACAAAGAGTAATCGCACTCCACTGAAATCATGCATTGTGCGTAACCAATCGCATTTGAACACAACACGAAGATGTAGTGCATGTCGTTATGTTTGGCAGAATCCTGAATTGTTCCCATGGGCAGCAACCCATAATTTTGGGTATTCTGATCAAGAACGCCGGAGAATGGATGGGCGTCCCCCGGCGATCCCTCTGGCCCAGTAGATGAATCCGAGCCACTCGCTCGTGGCTGAACAATGGCGCTTTGCCGCGACTGCATGGCAAACTGTCTTTACAGGAATTCGCTATTCTTCCTCGTCCGACATTGCGAGAAGGCTCTCACAAATCTTTCCAAGGTACTCGTTCGTGGCTGTGAGAGAATCCAGGATATCCAGGTAAATAGGCGACGCCTGCGGGGAGCAGAAGCCTGCTTCAACGCGTTCCCAGTGCGCGAAGCGAGCATCCAGCAGCATTTGGGCCAGACGTTCCCGTTGCGCCCTTATGTGGGCGAGAAGCACAACATTGCGAATCACAATCGCGTCACGCACGTTGGTAAGCATCTCCAAGAGCAGCCTGAAAATGGCGTCCAGCTCAGCCAGTGCTTTGTCGCTGAATGGAATGCTTTCTCTAGCTTTTATTCTGGTGCAGGTCAGAATATTCTGGAACATGTCGCCGATCCGTTCCAGCCGAACTGGGAACCTCACCACCAGTTTGAATACGTTGTGTCCTATGGTGGACTGGGCAGCGATAAGATCTTTGGTAATGGCGCTTTCCCACTTGTGGACTTCTTCAGCGAGGCGATCGCACAGGGAGAGTCGCTCCGGATCCGTCGCAACAAAGCTCTTTGAGAGTATTTTGCTCATTTCCACGAGCTTGCTGATCATTATCAGAAAACCTTCCTCCGGAGTATGAGCATCGGACACCTGGGCTTCATGAAGTTCCTTGAATCTATCCGCTTCTGAATCGAGTTTCGGGCTCATCATGCGAAAGGGGCTGGCGAAAATTCGCTGGTCTTTCATTGTGGATCACCTCCTGACATTTGATTGCATTAGGGGAGGAGCAAAACCCGTGCCATGGTTTGAGTTCTTGAATGACACCCTAATGGCCGGATCGTGCGCCCAACGCTTGAATGGTTTCACAAAAAGGGAAGAAATCCCTTACGGAACATTCCCAAAAAGTATGAGAATAATTAGCTTGTTATCCTCATGTGAAGCGAATGTATTCACCGATCAAATTATTGTCAGCATTTTTGACAGAATGTAAAGGGCGAATCGTAACAAAAGGTTTATTTTCTATCCTCGCTGGAGCTACCGAAGCTCACGCACATGGGAAGACGCATTGCTTCAATCCTTCACCATTCGCTCCAGCCTACCGTCAAATGAACCTTTGCCCTCTTGCCAGGATTTTCTTTTTGGAATCGTGCGCCTCTGGTATCATGTTTGTACTCATGGAGTTTTAATTCGAGATGGAAATAATACGGGGTGGCTGTCATGAGAAAAATCAGTGTGTTGGGAGTCTTTGTAGGTCTATTCGCTATATTCCAGGCGGCACTTGCGGGGGCTGCCGACAACCTCACCGTTTACGGGTATAGAGGTGACTTTTCGGAAGGACGCTGGGCGGTAGTGCTCAGGTTCAATCATCCCGTTTTTCCTTCCAATGTGGCAGGGGCAACAACAGTCACGTCGGAAAAAGCTCAGGAAAAGTTTGACCTGCTGGACCCCGAGAGCAAACAGCCTGCGACAAGCCCCACGAGATCCCTTTTACTCGTCCCCCAGCAGAGCCCTGAAAGAGTGACTGAAGTCACCATCGCTATAGAACGCGGCTTGTCCGACTCAACGGGCCGCAGATTGTTGGAAAAGAGTTTCTCGTATAAATTCCTCTCGGTCATGACAATCGGGATTAACAGCTTAACCTCGTTCTACAAATCGGGCAGCGAGAAGGGTGTGTACTTCTATACCTCTGAATTTGTTCCTGAAGAGGAGCTGTCGAGAGCCGTCAATATTACTCCGAGAGTCCCCAACATCAGGATCTCGAGGCGTGGTGGCTCTGGTTTCCAGATCACCGGCGATTTCGAGTTTAATCGAGATTACACTCTAAAAGTATCCCCAGTGAGCGTTAACAAAGGCAAAGGGGTTCTAGAGGCAAAGAGTTTTGATTTCAAAGGACCGGGAATTGCGCCTGATATCAGCATCAAAACCGATCGTTCCATAGTCGAGTTGCGCGGTCGCCAGCTCTTATCCTTGTGGCTTGGGAATGTGGACAAGATCAGATGCGGGCTGACCCGCGTACCTGCCTACCTGGTTCCGGAGGCTTCCGAGGCATATACCGGTGACAAAAAAACCAAAGAGTTCAACGTCCAAACAAAGGCTGAAGAGCTGAAAAAATTCGTTGTTCGTATTAATCCCGCATTCCTGGCTGAACCGGTCCAGGATTCTGAGGCGTTTTTCGCGAAGGAGGGAAAAGGCAATGCCTACGGTTTCTCAGTGCCTCTTTCTTTCAGGAAAAACCCGGAGCAAGGCGGGGCATGGCTTGCCGTTTTCACAGATCCTGACGGCAATTTCAAAGGATCGGCATCAAGGCTCATACAGATTACCGACCTGTCGGTTAGCTACAAGTTTTCGGGCCGCAACTTGCTGCTTTGGGTGACTTCCCTTTACACGGGATTACCCGCGGCAGGCGTTGAAGTGATGCTGTCCCACGCGGACGGGCACAAGTATTTCGTAGGCAAGACTGAAGAAAACGGCTGCCTGATGATCACCGACGGCCAAATCTTTCCAGCAGCGGATTCAGTCGGACAATCAGCCAAACGGCCCTTGGATCTGGCCGGAATAAAGTGGGTCGTGGCTGCAACTTC
>JACRDE010000097.1 GCA_016212935.1 Desulfomonile tiedjei
AAACGGTTCGGGAAATCGGAAGATATAAGTCCTGCGTTTGTTTTTCTTGCGTCAGCTGATTCGGACTACATAACGGGTCAGGTTCTGTGTGTCGATGGCGGCTACGGAATGATATGACAGTCGAGAAAGGCTATTTTAGCGGAGCATCGAGAGAGCTAAGCCTCTTCGTTGTATTAAAAAAACCTTGACTTGAAAAAGGGCATCTGTTAGAAATTTTGTAAATCGACAAACGGCAAGCAAGCATATCTGTTATGGGGTTCACCTTTTTGGTTCAGATTTAGAAGAAGGGAAGTCCTAATTACAGATTAGTTTCATTGAGGACGACAGAGTATAAGCTGCTTGTCGAAAGCCGGTCAAAGAGGCGTCAAGAAAAAGAATAGCTTGACAATCACTGGTTGATTTGATACCAAAAATACATTCCGGAATATATCGGATTTTTATCCGGGAATGTTTTTACGGGTCTCCCAAACGTTGTTGGGAGGAACTGTTGAAAGGAGGATTGAGGGTATGGTTAAACGTTTATTTCTTATGAGCCTTGTGGTTCTCGCATTGTGCGGCGCTAGCGTGGTTGCGTTTGCTGGTGGTGCCGCCGGCGGCCCTGGCTATATGCCGCCACCTCCGGGACGTCCCCCTATGTGTGGTCCGGCTGCTACCAATTATTCCCAGGTTAAGGAGGAGATCGTACCTGTTCCTGCGCAGCTGCGCAAGGTCAGGGTGGTTGCTCCTTACTTGGCGGGCGTTGCATGGCCGCGGACTCCTCTTGCGTTCTTCGGAAATCCCCAGACTTTCCCCAACCCCATTGCGCTTGGACGTTATGAGTGGCTAGTTCCCGCAGTGGAAGTCAAGAACGAGTACTTTGATTCGTTTGCTGGGCCTTGCTGCAAGACGGAACAGGTTCCCCGCTGCGTGTACGTGAAGGCTAACTATGTAAAGCAAAAACCGTTTTGCGGGCCTGTTCCTATGGCGCCTCCTCCTCCTATGCCGAGCAAGGTGAAGAAGTAGGCAGCCGCTAGAGAAGGCTTATTTTACGAAGAGTTACTAGATATAGTGTTTTGTCGAAAGGAGGATGAGGGTATGGTCAAAAAGCTAGGCATTCTCGGTGTCATCCTGGTCGTCGTGGCTGCGGCGGGCATGGTATGGGCCGAGACATTTACGGGCTCGATTCCGGCTCCTCAGCCGATGGTTGCGCCGGCAGCAGCCCCCGCTTGTGTGGGAGCTGGGTGCCCCCCGCCACCGCCCAAAGTGAAAGCGAAGCCCCAGAAACTGACAACTTCCATTGAAGTCAAACTACAGTATCCCCAGCCGCCTATGCCGGTATGCGGGCCTATCAGCTGCGGTCCGCCCCCGATCCCGGTTGCGGTACCCATGTGGAAGTTCATCGTTCCTTGGCCCCCCTTCGTTTATTACCTGCCTGTCGAGTAGCAGGACGGTGATTTTGAACACGAAAGCCCCCTGATGGGGGCTTTTTTGTTCCTCCCAAAGTGTCTCTCATGATTATAATTCCGGCTATTGACCTTAAAGAAGGAAAGTGCGTCAGGCTCCGGCAAGGCAAGATGGATTCCTCTACGGTTTTCAATGAGGACCCTGCCGCTCAGGCGCGCTTGTGGGTGGATTCCGGAGCTTCGAGGATTCACGTAGTAGATCTGGACGGTTCCGTGGGAGGGACTCCGGTCAACCTTAGGCAAATAGAACGGATCGTCAATGCCGTGCGCGTTCCGGTCCAACTGGGCGGTGGTATAAGAAATGTCGAAACCATTCGCATGTACCTGGATACAGGCATTAATACCGTCATACTGGGTACACTCGCTGCAAAGGAACCCGACCGGGTGCTCGGGTTTATGAGGCAGTTTCCTGGCCACGTCGCTGTTGGAATTGACGCAAAGTCAGGCCTCGTCGCTATTCACGGGTGGACCGAATCTGCCGATATTACGGCGATTCAGCTCGCGTCGCACCTGAGCGAAGGATCACCCGCAGCATTCATCTATACGGATATCGATCGAGATGGTATGATGCGCGGTCCCAACATTGGTGCCACGCGAGAGTTTGCTATCAGTACCAACACTCCGGTAATTTTATCAGGAGGCGTGTCTACCATTTCCGATGTAGAGATGATCCTGCCACTTGAAAAGGACGGAGTGATGGGCATTATTATTGGGAGAGCCCTTTACGAAGGGAAAATCGATCTCAAAGAAGCCGTGAGGCTGGCGGAAGGCTAGATGTTTGCCAAACGAATTATTCCGTGTCTGGACGTGAAAGACGGCAGGGTTGTCAAGGGAGTCAACTTCGTCAATCTGCGAGACGCCGGGGACCCGGTAGAAAATGCCCGATACTATGATGCAGAAGGCGCAGATGAACTGGTGTTCCTGGATATCACAGCCTCCCATCAGAAGAGGAAAATCATTCTCGATGTTGTTGCGCGCACTGCCGAAGAAGTATTCATGCCTCTGACGGTAGGAGGCGGAATCAGGAGCACTTCGGATATTCGAGAACTGCTCAATGCGGGAGCTGACAAGGTGTCCCTGAACACAGCGGCTGTTCAAAACCCGGATATTGTGAAAGAGTCGGCTTTGATGTTCGGGAGCCAGTGCATCGTCGTGGCTATTGATGCAAAAAAGACCGGGAACACCGATTCCGGATTTGAGATTTCCATACACGGCGGGCGAACTATGACAGGAATTGATTGCCTGGCATGGGCCCGCAAAGTGGAAGAACTTGGAGCAGGGGAGATCCTGCTGACCAGTATGGATGCCGACGGAACCAAGGACGGGTACGACATTCCCATGACACGTGCCGTGACCGATATAGTTGGGATTCCTGTGATAGCCTCCGGCGGGGCCGGTAAGGCAGAGCATTTGCGGGACGCCATTACTCAGGCCAACGCAGATGCGGTACTCGCTGCGTCCATATTTCACTATCGAGAGATACCTATCAAAGAGCTGAAGCAATATCTCCAGTCTGAAGGGATTTCGGTTCGCCTTTAATTCAGTCTGATTCTTTGTACTAGACACGAATCATTCTATTGGTCGCCCCAAGGATTGAGTAATTATCTTAATAGCTTCCGAGTTTTGTTCCGCAATCTTCCTATTGGAGTTGAACGTCGCCTTATTCTGATCTATGCATGATGAAACATTGTACAACATAGTCTCCGAAAGTATTATGTCTCTTGAACTTCCAAGTGTTCTGGAGGAAGTGGCAGCCTATGCCTCGTCTTCTCCTGGGAAATCGGAAGTTGAGTCCTCGAGGCCGGAAGAGGATCTGGCGACAGTTCGGTCTTATCTAGACCTAGTGACCGAGCTGAAAGAAGTCATAAGGCTCGATGGTGAACTGGAACTGGGCGGACTTATTCCTCTTGAACCGCTCATCTCCAAATTGGAGAACCCGTCCGCCATCCTTGAAGCAGAAGAGATTCTAGTCTTCTCGGATTTGCTTTACACTGCCACCATTATTCACAGAAGACTTGAAGCCCTGGATGATCGTTACGAGCTGCTGAAGGAGCAGGCGCAACGAATCACCCCCTTGAATCAGCTGAGAAGCCTGATTACAAGAGTTCTCGATGAGAACGGAACAGTTCGCCCGGATGCAAGTTCAGGGCTGATAAATATTCATCATAGAACAAGGGGGGTACGAGATCGAATCCGCAAGCGTCTGGAGAGCACCGTCCAGGATGAAGATCTGGCTCGGATCGTTCAGGAAGACTACATAACTCTTCGTAACGATCGGTATGTGATACTGCTCCGGCCGGAATTCAAGGGACTCCTTCAGGGGATTGTCCACGATCATTCCCGCAGTGGCGCTTCTGTTTACGTAGAGCCGCTGCACGTGGTTGAACTCAACAATCAGGTGGCCTCTCTTATTGATGAGGAGAGGGAAGAGATCCGCCGTATACTCCAGGAGGTCACGCAAGAAATAAGGTCAGCCGCGCCCGTGATCCTGGACGACTACGAGGCGCTCGTGTGGTTGGACGCATTTCAGGCGCGGGCCCGATATGCGATTGC
>JACRDE010000086.1 GCA_016212935.1 Desulfomonile tiedjei
ATCCGGTCCGAACGAAACTTCCGCTAGGGGTATTTTCCATGACATTGTTCTACACCACGTAATGATTGGTTTTTGCGGATTGAGGATTGTTCTGAAAGTACTCGATCACTTGATCCAATCCGTGGTCAAGTGAACATTTCGGGGTCCAACCGAGATGCTCTTTTGCCAGCGTATTATCGCAAATAAGAGCCTTCACTTCGCTTTTGTCCGGTCGAAAACGGTCCGATTCCTCTACCGCTTCTTTGTATACATTCATCCTGTCCATGATACGACTAAGGAGGTCTCCCATGGAGATCTTCTTCCCGGACCCCACGTTTATTGTCATTCCTTCGATTCCGGGAATCGTGGCGCACGCTATGAAGCCGGCCGCGGTGTCCTGGACAAACGTGTAGTCTCTGTAAGGCGTAAGCAGACCGCAGCGGACCTTTGGCTCGTACAAAAGCTGGGAAATCATGGCAGGGATAAATGCTCGTGCCGATTGCCTCGGTCCGAAACAATTGAAAGGTCTCATCGTGACTACCGGCAGGCCGAACGAGAGATAGAAGCTTTCCGCTAACTTGTCCGCGGCGATTTTGCTTGCCGAATACGGGGATTGCCCCTGAAGCGGGTGCTCTTCGTCTATAGGGGTATATCGGGCGGTTCCGTACACTTCACTTGTGGAGGTATGAACAACTCGCTCCACACCTTCTTCCAGGCTGGCCTGAAAGACGTTGAGGGAGCCGCAGACGTTTGTGTCAATGTAGCTTTGGGGAGCATGGTAGGAATAAGGTATTCCGATAAGTGCGGCCAAGTGAAAGACCACTCTGCAGCCGGACACTGCTTTGCGCATGAGATGTAAATCCCGCACGTCGCCGGAGATGACTTCAATGCTGTCATAAATATCCCTTGGCAGCAGTTCCAGGAGGCCGTGAGATTCGAGAGAATTATATCTTACCATGGCTCTCACCAAGGCGCCGGCTCTAACCAGTTCCTGGCACAAATGGCTTCCGATGAATCCAGCTGCGCCTGTGACGAGGACATTTTCATTAGTTATGCTCATTTATTTCCGTCCAGGTTTCTGTTCCGGGTTTCCGAGGATAAAGTGCCCTGTGGCGATCCGACATCAATCGTGAATTTCTGAATTAATGGCCTTTTAGCACTTCAGATTTGATAGGCCGTCAATTGAACTTGTTCGCCAGACATAGGGATATCAATGTCGACTCCCTTACGAAGGGCCGAAAGAAATTTCCTCACCGCAATTTTTTCATCCGTGTTTAGGTATCGACTGACTTCATCTATCAATTTTTCGTTTCCGTTCAAACCGGCTAATTCCGGTTCGTTCAAAGCCCACACATTTGGAATGACAGTCCGCAGATAGTCTGACTCAAACACCGTTTTATTCGTGTCATTTTGGATACCGCCTGTCCACACATAGCTTCTCAGCAGCGAGCGACATTTCTCGTTTCCTTGCATTTCAAAATACGAATCCAGCAAGTTTCTCAGAGCGATGGAGAGTCCGGCCCCTTCAACAAAAGTTTCACCCAGGTAGTGAAGAGGCAAGCTGTTCAAGACTATTCTGGCCGCATATCGTGCGGAAGAAAATTTCATTTCGTGTCCGGGAATTGATATCGGTCTATCGTGAATAATGCGTTCGCAGGTTGATCTGAACAATTCGTTTTCATTCTCGATTACATTTTGAACCCGAACTATCCCGAACCTTGTGTCCGTCTCAACGGCCGAGACCGTAATGTAATTCTCTGCCATGAGGTGCAATGATTTTTCGTGATGGCTGAAACAATCCTTCATATACGGTGAAACAAAAGTGAAATAGTCGCACTGCAGGCGTTTTGCCGTCTCGACATGTCGGACCAATTCGACGAAACTGGAAGAAGTCAGGCCGGGCAGATTCGGCAACGGATCAACGAGAGGGCGGTTGATTCGGTTGTAAATCACCCATCTGACATCATGCTGCCTCATGGCTTGTTCCGTCAGTTCATGCATTCCGAAAGGGTGGAAATACGGATAGTAAGCAGTTCTGGGACTGTGAATCGAATTCAGGACCTCACTGATTCTGTTCAGCCGTGACGGACATTCTTCCACAACAACCAATCTGCTGATCTTGAGGTGAAGAAGTTCCCGGCATATTTGCTCGCCGAATTCGTCTCCGGCCCCCATCACGGCAACAGCCGCCCCCTCGACCAAGGGCAGCAATCGATTTTTCTCCAGCTCGACTTCATTCATGCCGAGGACGTCACTGAAGCGCACCCCTCTGAAATAACGTCTTGCTGCCAGCATCTTTCCAGGCTTCTCAGGAATTGCGGATCGAATCAAAATATCTGTCAGACCTGATTCTGCGCACAGCTGACGAACTTTCTTGAGAGCCTTGGAATCATGAGGAGTGAAAGCAATAAAGACTTTTTCTATTTCATATAGGGCCCTTAGGAAAGCCAAATCGTTGCCGGAGCCCAAAACTCTGATGCCTAGCACGGATTGATTGCGCAAACTCGGATCATCGTCCACAAAACCGGCTACATTGATTCCAGGCTCGAATTGCAGACGCTTCACAGTTTCTGCGCCAAGTCGGCCAGCACCGTAAATCAATGCATTTTGCGCGGAGTGTCCTTCCAGGGGTTTTCGTTCCAATCTTTCAAGCGTCAGTTGGTGCAAAACCCGCGCACCGCTGAGCAACCCCAGCAAAATCAATGGATACAGAAAAAACACAGTTCTCGAGTGGAACTCGCGCGGAATTAGAAAAGCATTTGCGATTATCAAGACGAATCCTGCCAATGCAGAGATTTTAGCAACCAGAAACAGGTCAGGGAGAGAATAAAAACGGGCGCTCCTGCGATAAAGACCAGTCGCAGCGAAAACAATCGGGTTTGCCACCACTATTATCAGCAGATTCATGAGCAGATCGTAACTCAAATCAGTAGTTTCAAGCCTGATGAAGCATGCGGCCACATAGGCCGCTATCGACAGCCCGGTATCCAAAAGCGCCCGCCAAAAGAACTGAAGGTTACTCGAGACCCTTGAAAGCATTTCCCCCCTGAATATCGAAACATAGACGCCTCTGACGAGCAGCGCCATGTCACGCCACAGATTCGAATTGAGGACGTATTCAACGTCTCTTTCCAGTTTTTCGGGCAAGATGTTTTCCACGTAGAACTTCTCAGGATCCTGATCTGGAGGAAAAAGATCCTCTTCGTTTCGATGCAGGATCTGGTTTGCGCCCATAATCCCCGGCCTGGCTTGCAGCACCACATCCCACTTATCAGTATAGTACTTCATGAATTTGGGATCTTCAGGTCTGGGTCCGACCAGGCTCATGTCACCTTTGACAACGTTGAACAATTGAGGGAGTTCGTTCAGCTTGGTCCGCCTGAGAAAGCTCCCCAGAGATGTAACCCTGACGTCCGTACCCACGCAGAGTTTGCAGTCGACGTTGTCTGCGTTTTCGATCATTGTACGAAACTTCAACATATCGAATTCACGCCCAAACCTGCCGATTCGCTTACATCGATAAATAATGGCACCACTGGATTCCAACTTGAGCATAGCTACAATTATCAGCATGATAGGCGCCGCCAGGGCGATTCCGACTGAACCGACGACAACGTCTATTAATCGTTTCAAATGCATTTGAAACTCCTTTTCGCAAACAGCGGCCAAACGAGCCATATTGATATTATCAGCCTTGTTAAATTAGCTATCCACATGAACTCGTTGTGGCTCACACGGTCAGTCGAAAAATGGTATGCTGTTCTTAAGGTTGTCGATCTGATTCTGGACATGCTGAAAATCTTGAACGCGTCCCAGATCGAACCAAATGCCGTCGAATGGGTAACAAACCACTCTTTCATTTTGATTGATCAGCACCTGCACGAGTTCAGGAAAATCCAAATAGGAGTAAGGGGCGACGTAATCGATAACTCTACGCTGAAACATATAGATACCGGTGCTGACTTCGTAATCGATGGTCGGCTTTTCCTGATATTGGAGTAAACGATACCCATCTCTCCGAAGTACTCCGTAATCTATGTGGACTTTGCGGCGATGAACGGCTATGGTGGCAGTGGCCTGTTGTTCACGGTGAAATCGTAAGATGTCGGTGAAATTAATATCGCTGAGAACATCCCCATTCATGACCAAGAAAGTATCTTCGAGGTCCTTGATAAGGGCTAGGGGACCGCTTGTGCCCATTGGCGCGGGTTCAAGGGAATAGTCAATTTGCACCTGGAGGTGCCGGCCGTCGCCCAATACTGCTTGGATCAGATGAGCCAAGTGGCCGAGCGCCAGTGTTACGTGGTTGAAGCCGTGATGTTGAAGTTGCCGTATGACGATTTCCACCACCGGTCGCTGATCAATAGGCATCAAAGGTTTGGGTAGAATAGTCGTATACGGCAGGAGTCGCGTTCCTTTTCCACCAGCGAGTATGATGGCTCTCATGTTGTTCCTGCTCTTATGAATCATGTAGGCTTCGCCTTTGTGATATCTCAGTATCACTTGGATTTAATTACTAGTTTAGGTCAAGAGGCGAGAAAACCTGCGCCTGACTCGTTTTCTTTGCCCATCCGGGCGTGAAATTATGATTCCGAACTCAAGAATCGACCCCGATGATCACAAAAAACGGCACTCTGGAGCGAACTCCATTAATCCTGTACGCAAGTACAGATTGCGACACCGATTGAAAATGCTCTTTCCGGCTTTTTGGGATAGGACTTTCGTCAACGACAAATTATTCAGCACGTCAGATTCAACAGACTACGCTAATCAATTAAGCAAGTTCCCTCCCAGCTTGTGATCAATTCATGTTACGTCTCTAGCTTCTCAGTAATTATCCACAGTCAATTCTGTCAGCGTTGGTAATCTCATCTTGCACTAGCCGTGCCAAACAGGTTCGCATTAGGCAAAGAGCGTAATAACCAATGAAGCCAGCCTGTTGACATCTGATAGCAACGTCCGAGCCTAGCCTGTCCAGTTGGACAGTGATGCTTATGGCAAAAAAGGCTCAATGGTCGGATTAGCATGAGCATAATTCATCTCCATATTAGCAGATGCCACCGGCAGCTTTCTTTGCAGAAGCCGCGGCCGGCTTTTCCCAAGATCCAGCCCCCGTATCGCGTGATACCAATGCACGTTCAAGTGAATAGCAACTGCGGATCGCAGCGGTTGTGGTTTCTGACAGGTCTCCTCTGCTTCGAACGGTACGGCCTGGTAGCACTTTGATTTCAACCTAATATGAGCGATTTTGGTGAGGAGTTTCCGGGGAACCCTCCCCCAAAACTCTAACATTATGGTCATATAGGTCAACCGGAGGCACCGTTTGAGAGCGTGTCGGCGGCATCGAGGACAGGCTACCCCCCGTAGCCAGTATCATGACCCAACGGGTCAAGCATAAAACAGCTTTGCCTGCAGTGATCGCCCTGTTGAAAGGAGTGCCCAGCAAGTGACGAAACTAAAAGCCCATAAATTGAGCGATAAACGGCCTTGCTTGAGGGGCAGGAATCAAATGCCTGTGTTTCTCTCATGGAGGTCAATGACGAATGCATTATAAATTCCGGCTGATTGCTGTAGAAACCATCTCAACAATCGATTCCAATTCGTTTGCGTCTGCCCCCTCCGCCATTATCCTGCAGACTGGCTGCGTTCCGGAATACCGGATCAGGAGTCGGCCTCTGTGCTTCAGTTTGGCCTCACCTTCTCTTATGACGTTTCTCAACTCCGGTATCTCCAGTAAATCTCTTTTCTGCTTCACCTCCACATTACGAAGAACTTGAGGAAACATTCTTAACCTTGCCGTCAATTCCGATAGGGGTTTGCCTGTTTCCACCATTATTCTAAGAACCTGGAGGGCTGCAATGATTCCATCGCCCGTGGTGGCCTCGTCAAGAAATATGAGGTGCCCGGAGGGTTCTCCACCGAAACTGAAGCCGCCACTCCTCATTCGTGCGACAACATGCTTATCTCCTACAGGAGTCCTGACCACGCTGCCCCCCATCTCCTGCATTGCGATGTCCAGCCCGATGTTGCTCATAACAGTTGCAACCAGGGTGTTTTTCCTCAATTCGGAACGGGACATCATTTCCATGGCGATCAAACCCATAATCTGGTCGCCATCCACTTCATCCCCTTTTTCGTCCACAAAGATGACGCGGTCCGCGTCACCGTCCAGGGCTATGCCAACTTGAGCCCCGTTTCGGCGGACATGATCACACAGCTGTCCCGGGTGGAGGGAACCGCAATTTTTGTTGATATTTGTGCCATTCGGACTGACACCCAGGCTGGTAACATGCGCTCCCAATTCCTCAAATACCAGTGGGGCTGCTTTGTACGCGGCTCCGTTTGCGCAATCGACGGCGATTTGCATGCCTCCCAAAGTCATATCCTTGGGAAGCGTGTTCTTACAGAAGACCACGTACCGTCCGAGCGCGTCGTCAATCCTGAACGCTTTGCCTATCCGTTCCGGGCTCGGGCGACGGAAGTCCGAAGCGTTGAATTCAACCAGGCGTTCAATTTCGATTTCCATCTCGTCGGACAGCTTGAATCCGTCCCTTGCAAAAAACTTTATGCCGTTATCTTCAAATGGATTGTGCGAAGCCGAGATTACTGCACCCGCGTCGCATCGCATGCTAACTGTCAAGAAAGCCACCCCTGGTGTGGGCATCGGACCGACCAAAAGCACGTCCACTCCCATTGAGCAGATTCCTGAAGAAAGGGCGGTTTCGAGCATGTATCCCGAAAGGCGGGTATCTTTACCTATAAGGATCTTGGGTCTTGTTGTGGACTGGCCGCTGGCGGATTGTGTCACAAACGCCAGGGCCCGTCCAAGTTTCAGAGCAGTTTCGGCAGTCATGGGTTCTTGATTGGCCACACCTCTCACACCGTCGGTGCCGAACAGACTTTTCTCATGCTCAACGCTTCGGTGCGAGTTCAATTCGCTTGACTTGTCCCCACCCCCCCGACCCAGACCGAGAGTAGCTTTCATGTCTTCATCTCCTGTAGTTCTCTATCAGTATTTGGAATGCGCCCTGATAACGGCCCTTGACGGGTTTTGCTTGAAACCCGTAAAAAGCTATTCAACTGTCACGCTTTTAGCCAGATTCCGGGGCTGGTCCACGTCGGTTCCCTTTAGATCAGCCACGTAGTAGGCAAGAAGTTGAAGCGGTAGAGTCAGCTGAATGCTGGTAAGATACTGGTTGCTCGCCGGGACACGAATGATGGCCTGCGCCAATCCGGCCACCTTGGGATCTTCCTCGCCGGCGCAAACAGCCACTACGATTCCGCCTCGGCTTCTCACTTCCTGAATGTTCCCAAGCATTTTTTCATAAACGTGATTCGGGGAAAGGATGACTACAACCGGCATCTCCTCGCTGATGAGCGCAATCGGGCCATGCTTCATTTCACCGCCGGCATATGCTTCTGCGTGTATGTAGGAAATTTCTTTGAGCTTCAGGGCTCCCTCGTACGCTATAGCCGTGTCAATCCCTCTCCCGAGATAGAGAAAATTTGGGAATCTTTCCAGATATTCCGCCAATTCGGCGATTTTGTTGGATGCGGCCAAGGCCTCGGTCATGAGGCCGGGCAGATGAACCAGATCCTTTACGAGCTGCAATCTCTTTTCGCTGTTTATGGAGTCACGTTTCCAAGCCATGTAAATGGCGAACAAATAAAGGGTGGCTATTTGGGTGGTGAAAGCCTTGGTGGATGCCACACCGATCTCAGGGCCCGCCTGGGTATAAATCACACCATGACTTGAACTGCGTGCCAGGCTCGACTCGATCACGTTGCAGACGGAAATAACCTTGGCTCCGCGCATTGCTGCTTCTCGGGTTGCAGCCAAAGTATCAGCGGTTTCTCCTGACTGGCTGATGCTTATCAGAAGAGTATTAGGGCCTATTATTGGATCGCGGTATCGGAACTCGCTGGCAATGTCAACCTCAACAGGAATCCGGGTGAGGTCTTCAATCATTCTTCTGGCCACCAGGCCGGCGTGATAGCTAGTGCCGCAGGCTACAATTACGATCCTTTCTACTTCCTTTGCCTCTCTATCAGTGAGTTTCAGCCCGTCCAACGAAATGGCTCCGGTTTCCTCGCATATACGGCCGCGGAAGGTGTCCGCCACGGCTCTCGGTTGCTCAAAGATTTCTTTGATCATAAAGTGCTTCCATCCGCCCTTTTCGGCCATTGACGGACTGATTGTCATTTTCCTGACGGTCTTCTTTACGGCTGTGCCGTTGAAATCTCTGAGCAGAACACCTCTTCTGTTGAGCACGGCTATTTGGCCGTCATCCATAAAGATCATCCTGGAGGTGTGCGCAAGTATTGCCGGAGCGTCAGAGGCAAGAAAGGTTTCTCCCTCGCCGATTCCAATTATTAATGGGCTTTCTTTTCTGATTGCGTACAGATTCTCTGGGTCATCTTCAATGAGGATACCGGCAGCGAAAGAGCCGCGAAGAGTTTTACAGGATTGTTGAATGGCATCGAGCGGTTCTGCTCCGAGATCTAGATGATGGTTTAACAGTTGCGCTATGACTTCTGTGTCCGTTTCAGACTGAAAACAGGATCCTGAAGAGGTTAGAGAATTCTTCAGATCCATATAGTTCTCAATTATCCCGTTGTGAACAACAGCGACTCGGCCCGCCCTATGAGGATGAGCGTTGACTGTGCAAGGCTTGCCGTGGGTCGCCCAGCGCGTGTGCCCAATGCCGATAACGCCGGGGAGAGGGTCCGTTTCGAGGCATTCTCCAAGAGCACAGATCTTCCCATTAACCCTTGTTATATTGAGCCGGCCTTCATGAATCACTGCCATCCCAGCAGAGTCATAGCCTCTGTATTCGAGCTTCTTCAATCCTCCGAGCAAGATGTTCCAGGCCAGAGAATTTCCCACGTATCCTACGATTCCACACATTTTCATGCCTCCCTTTTGCGCCGCAGAGGTCTCGGTAGTCGATCAAAGCTTGCAGACATCCTTGGTTTGAGTTTTTCCATACGACTGCTCAATTTCCTTTCTTGGCATGCTCGACTAAATAAAGCGCCTGCTTCGTCACGAGAGATTTTTCATCTCCGGAGAACGGAGTCCCCCCGCAAGACAAGACCTCGATGATCACATCGGTTGGGTCTTCCTGATTTTGTCACTGGTGTTTTGTCGTTTTTACTAAACGATCAATTCTTTCATCCAGAAATCACTTAAGCAATTGCCATCAGACACAATTGTCCCGACTGATTTGACACATTCGCACAACTTGCCTGCCCACGCTTGACGTCCCCTCGGGTTGCTGCAGCAGGCAGCCTGCTGTTCGTGCAGGTTGCGCATGTCGTAAGCCTCCTCGGCCTTCTCAAGTTGAAATCATGTCCAATTGCCTGAATCTAATTATAAATTCAATCAGGCTTCGTTTTTTGCATTTCGCATGCCAAATGTTCCGGGAAGAAATCTCCAGGCCTATAGATCAATATTTCAAATAATTAACGCTGTCCTACGCATTGAAAAGGCAGAGGAGGAAATGCAGCGCCACGGATACCGTCGGGTAAAAAAAACCCCAAAATGATCGTTTATCATGTAATGGCCTCACGTTACGGCCAGCGACTCTTGAGCGTTTTTTCTCCGCCTATTTTTCGCATTCTGTTTTTGCGATCCACGACTCGCGTGATGGCCATAATGCCTTTTCTCATGCAACCAATTTCGAAACAGTACGAAGTGGACTACAAACTTATGAGAATTCGGTAGTGGGTCAGTTTG
>JACRDE010000087.1 GCA_016212935.1 Desulfomonile tiedjei
GGTATGTCTTTCTTCACTTTGGCGTTCCCCCTTACCACATCTTCTTTTTCCAAAAACGGGTATGCGCGGAACGCCTTCTTTTCTCAAGTATTATCGCAGCGCATGGCTGCTGTACGATACGAAAAGGGCGAAACTATAGGAACAACATTTCCCAGATAATTGCAAAATACCTTTCTAGTCGATCCTAAATCTATAGGGATTTTCAAAAATGATCGGGAAAAAGAAAAAGACTTGGTAGCGACGGGCATCTTGCCCGTCATTCTTAATGACAGGCTGGAAGCCAGTCCCACCACCCTGCATCAAGCTCCGATCCGTATCGGTTAAGGGCACAAAACTTTTGAGGATTGCTAGAACAATACCGCATTGGATATCAGACGCGCGGTCAAACATTTGAATCGAAACCCTTACGCGTGCATCGAAATCTATGTAAAATCGTTGCAGGAGAGGTGCAAAGATGGCCATCAGAGATATTGAAACACTCGTGCCTTGCGTGATGTTGCCTCACACGGACGATTTCAGCGCCTATGAGCCAACCGAGAACAGGCCGGAAGACGATTTCAGCCGATGGCTTATTTCACACAGGGAAGAAATGAAGAACTTCGTGTGCAGTTCGTCGTCCTACAAGGATGAGGCTTTCTGCGCCAGATAATACCGATGCTCTTTCATATAAGCAAGATGGCGGGCACGGATGCCCACCGCCACTAACCGGTGGGGACATCCGTCCCTGCCGGCCGTTCTATGCCTTTATTATTCTTTGAAAGCGAATTGCTCTCAGGGGCGTTTACCAGTGAGGCGGAAATTGAAAACCCCGCCTTTGCAGGCGGGGTGGACATCTCGATAAATCAACTTTTCGGGAGTTTTTGGACTAATGATATCCCATAGCGCAAAAGGGACTGGCCGTCATGGCCTGCATGTGACAAAGCATGTTGCGTTTCCCACGTTCATGTGATGCGACCCACGCTTGCCATTCGTCGTAAGGCCATATTTCTACTCTCGGACGGGTCAGCTCCTCATCAATTCTGATATCATCAGTCTCAGTAAGAAATTTCATTTCGTCCGAGTTCGTGAGATCCGTTTCGTAATCATCTCCTCCGCTCATGACTTTTACCTCCACGCATACGGGAGATTCATTACCCTCTCTTTAGTTAATCACTCAAGACAAGTAGTCAAGAAAAGTCCTGCGGGACCGCAACGCTTTTGGGATTGCTCTGTTCGATCTACCACTTCACTGTCCTCAGGATATAAGGCAAGACCACACCAACAAGGATCCAGAATCCAGCAGCAGCAGCGAACGGAATCAGCGCCTTTCTGCGTGCGTTATCGGACAAAGCGGCTTCTTCGATTTGAATTGTCCCTGCGGCAAGATCCAGGAGACTTCTTTTATCGGGGCGTTTCGTGGCATAGAATGACGCAGCGGCCCAGCTCAGGGCAGTGCTGACGACCGTGACTATGTTCGTAGCACAAATAGTCCCAAAACGATCGAAGGTGTAACCGATCCAAAGCACTACCATACCCGGAACGAAGCTCAGCATCATTATTGCTGCCACACGAAATGTCAGGGAAAGGAGAAGTCCCCCTACTTGCGCTTCGGGAGTATACAAGAGGTGTATTTCATATTTCGTCTGTGCCCAGGACCTGCCTCCGTTGAAAAAGGGAACCGCCATGCAAATCCCCATTACGATCAAGGCTGTGGAAAACATTGGAAACGCGTCGAACGCGGCGGACAGGAGTCTCTTGCCAACGAGCTCGGGCACGGAGTCCAACGGTGCGAAGATCAATATAAAGATTAAAGTCAGGCCCGCATAAGCTCCCAAAAAAATGGAGAAAGTGTAAAGTGAGGCAAGCGCTCTTCGTTCCCAGGTCGCAGGTATCTTTCCTTCATAGTGGTCAACTTCGGCATCATCTTCCGACCTGCCGGACTCCGGCACAATCGCCAGATCCTTCTTCACTAACAAGCCGCATCTGGGGCAGTCACCGCGCACCAGCATAACGTCGTCATCGTTTTCAGCCCTGTAGCCGCATCTGGGGCAGGTGTTTTCGTCCGA
>JACRDE010000104.1 GCA_016212935.1 Desulfomonile tiedjei
TCCCCGGTTTGAGGATGACACGTGAAAAAAATAATCTGAATTCCGCTACCATCAGAAAAATCCGCCAGCGCCGAGGCCGTTCGTTTGGCTCTTTCAGGGTCGAAATTGACCAACACGTCGTCCATGACCAGGGGGATTGACGGCTTGTCCCTGTGATACACATCAAGATGGGCCAATCTAAGAGACAAATACAACTGCTCGAGAGTTCCACGACTGAGCAATTCTTCGTCGATCATGGTGCCGTTTGATCGCTCGACCTTTATTGAGGCCCCGTCCAGCGGAAATATGACGCGCTGGAATCCGTTTCCGGTGATGGTCCTGAAGATTTCCGATGTCCTTTCAAGAACTTTTGGTTGCTTTTCGAGTTCATACAATCTCAGGGTTCTTTCCATGAGGCTGCATGCGATTTTCGCTGCGATAAGCTCCACGACTCCTCTTTCCATGCGCGCCACGAATTCGTGCTTTTCTGCCAGGAGTCTGTCTGACTCATCTTCATGCTCCATGCTTCTGATTTCACGGCCTAGACTTCCGCAGCGCATCGCAAATTCTTCAGACTCTTCCCTCATTTCAATGAGTTGCCCCCTAAGAAAGCCCGCTCGTTCGCGGTTCGCGTCCCAGTCTTGAGCGGTAAGGCATTCGCGCATGTCTTCCTCGCCCGAGAAACTCAGGCCGCCCACGAGACCTGCGACGAGGATCCGACGTTCATGATCGAGTCTCTGGAAATGTGCGTGAAACTGAGACCTTTCTCGAAACGATTCCTCATCGGCGACGCCTGCAGCCTCATAGAGGGCGGCTATGCGCCCATGAGCTTCCACGACTTTAGAGTTTGAGACACTCATTCGCACATTGAGATCTTGGGCTTTTTCCGAAATGGATTTCTTTTCTGCCAAGGCCTCTCTGGTCTCTCGCTCACGAGTTACCCACTGCTCGACCAGACCGACAGGATTCTCGGCCCCAGAGACACCCATGAGATGAGCAAGTCCTTCAACTCTGAAGACAAATCCTTCCCACTGTTGTTTCATGGTCTCCAGAGCTGTCCGTTCCTCTTGAATATTATGAATGGACCGTTTGAGATCCCGGAGTCTTCTGACAAAATCAATTGCGACGTCCGGTTCAAGGTCCTGATCCAGCCCTCTCAAGGCAATCCAGCGTTCCCATCTACCTCTGAGCTCTTCCAGGGTCCGGGATTCTTCGGCCAGAAATCGGGACACTTGTTCCTTGCGGTTGTTTTCAGACTGCAAATCCGTAAGGTCCGATCTGAGCGCCGATTTCAGCGCCTGTCGCATTCTGAAGGGTTCCTCTGCGGCCGAGGAGCGAATTTCGGCATCGATTATGTCTTTCAGGACCGCAGACGGATTTTGTAGAATGTTCTCTGCGATGCGCCCGGACCTTTGTTTCAGCACTTGGATTTGCCGGTGATTGGAGCGCCGGCGACTTTCGATTTCCGCAATATCCCCGGTGATAATCTCGGCGCTTTTCGATAGATTTTCTTTGCGCTTCTTGCGCCGCTTATTTCGAATCTTAACGATCGTGACGATCGCTGCGGCAATCATTAGGCAAATGGCGAGGACCATCGCTCCTGAAAAGGAATCATTTAGACCCCAGCCAGCAATTCCCCCGGTTACGATCGACAGGAGCGCGCAGAGTATCCCCCAGAAAAACACGTTCGCAATGAGCCCACGGCTTTTGGTATCCAGAACTGCAATTTCGCTTTCCAGGTCGTTCTTCTGGGCCACGAGGCGGCGAACCTGCTGGTTTTGTTCAGAGAGCCTTTGCTCGAGGTCGTGGCTGCGTTCGAGATTGTTCTTCCATTCCTGAAGCATGGCCCTGGAATCCAGAGACAAGAACCGCGTGCATCGGGCGGAAAGCGCATCAATTTCCGCCCTCTTTGCAGCAGCCTTTTCACCTATTACGCGCAACCGCTCCTCGGACTCGGATACTCTCACCTGCAGGTCTTTTATCCGGTCTCTGCAATCACTAAACGAATCCAGAAAGACCCGAATCTCTTGCTCCAACCGGAGCGACGGATCCGAATCTGAAATGCGCTTTTCGTCCCACCCGGCGCCAAGGGCCTCCTTTTCAGAAACCAGAGTTCTTTGAGTTCGGCTCAAGGATGCCTCGCACTCCTCGATCTCAGCCGGAAGACTGGCAAGGCTGGCTGCTTCCCGTGACAAGTCGTAAATGGCCTTGGAGTGCTCGAGCGCCGTAGGGTCCGGATTCAGTCGAGCGAGCCGTTCCTGAATCTGATTAAGTTTTATTCGGGTCTCGAGCGACTCATTTTCAGCCTGGTTAAGCTGCTCTAGAGCCTGCTCAAGTCTCGGAATCCCATCCGCTGGGAAGCGATCCGCGTGTTGCAGTGCAGCCATTTGGTTCTCGATTGAGACAAGCCTTGTCCATTCCTCACGGCGCTGAATCAACTTTTCCAGTTTAGGAAGCTCGGTTGCAGCTTCCGAGGTAAGGTACGATAGGTCTTTGCGCCTGACTGTTGCCTGTTCCAATTCACGGGTCAAACGGAAATAACGGTTGGGCCTTTCCTGAAGCGCTTTGAGCTTCCTATCGATTTCGCCTATTTGCGACTGAATTGCCGGGAGAGATTCTTTGTCGGTGTGGGATCGCTTCATCCATTTTCTGGATTGATCGTCAAGATTCTTAAGGATTTCCAGCGGATTCACCTGCACCGATCCGAGGGCGGCAGCCACTATTTTTCCACGTAAAGCATCGTGGTCGAGATGCCGCATTCGGTCCAAATCGAAGGCGAAGAGCGTCTCGTAAACTTTTCGTTGAATTCCGGGACCGAACACCGGGACGGTCGAACGCTCGATTACATTGCCCGTCTCGTCAAGAATGGTTAAGATGCCCTCCTTTTGGCCCCGTTTTTCAACCCTGTAGATCTGCAATCTTCCGTTGCCCGTCTGCACTGACAATCGACCGCTGCGAACAGTTCCACCAGGCGAATCGTAAGTATTGGCGCCGGAACCCTTCTTCCTGAATCCGAAAAAGACCGAGCGCACAAATTCCATCATTGTGGTCTTACCGGCCTCATTCGGTCCCACAATCACAGTTAGGCGCTGTCCAAGCCCCTTGATTTTCAAGCGGCTGAACGCTCCAAAGTTATCTATGAAAATTTCTTCAATCCACATGTGCAGGCCATGCGCTCACGATCTCTGCTCAAGAAACATTCGAGCTATCAATTCCGCAGCGTGATTCACGTGCCCCTCTGCAAGGACGGGATTTTGCTTCCAGATTTCCGAATCGAACATCGCCTCATAATACTTCCGATTTATTTTTGCCAGTTCTCCATGAATCCTGTCTGCAAGTTCGGACCTGAGTTCCGGATCTTTCACATATCTATCGGCTATCCTCATGAGATCCGCGAGGAAGCCTTCCCCGTCGAGAGACAAATCCGGCTCTTTTCCAAGTGAGCCGCAATCAACCAGTTCAGCTGGAAAAACCGGGACCTGAAGATTCTCAAGCCGTTCGGAAAGAAGGCTTCGGAATTCTTCATCCTTAGTCATGTCGCTTAATCCATTGGAGGAGAGTTTTCCAAGTAGACTAATCCGGACTACGATCGCGTCCAAGTCCGGAACTCCGGAGACCAGTTCGGAACATGCCTGTTCCGCTTTATCCAGCACGTCCTCAGGGCAGCCGCAATCGGATATATCCAGGCGCAGATTCTCCCACCTTACCGGAGCCGTAGGCAAGAATTCCCATGAGGCCTGCTCGCACACATCGACGGATACCAGATAACATCCTCTCGGGCCGTTCTCCTTTGCCAGGGCCCCTTGCGCTGAGCCGGAATACAGGATCAGTGGAGCGTCCGATAGCACTGACGGGGAATGCACATGCCCAAGACACCACACATCCATTCCTCCAGCCCGAAGATCGTCCAGGGTGCATGGAGCATAATCCCCGTGATTGGCGTTTCCTGAAGCATTAGTGTGAAGCAAACCTATTGCCAACTCTGTACCGGAGATCCGCTGTATCTTGCGCGCGAGATTGGCTCTCTCAGCTGAGTTTTCAAAGCTCACGCCCTGGATGACGGCGCCTTGAGTTATTTCTTTTGCCTCAGGCTCCGGACCGAATAGAAACAGTCCGGGAAGAGACCGCAGCAAATCCGGGAAAGTCCTCAAAGGATCATGATTCCCGAGCACTGCATAAACCGGTATGCCAGCATGGCGTAACCGCGCCACTCCGTCCCGGAATGCCACCCTCGGACGCACCGAAGGATTGGACGCGTCGAAGGTGTCACCGCCAAGCGTGATAAAATCCACCTGTAGATCAATCGCTCGGTTGACTATGCGGTCCCAGGCGGAATAACCCGCCCTCAGAAAGAGCTTTCCCAATGACGGACTGGATCTGCTGAGCCCTGAAAACTGCCTCCCAAGGTGAATATCTGCAGCGTGAATAAATCTCATTGCGGAAATGCTTCGATGCCGTCCTGTTGGTTACCGACTTCCATGAGGCTCGGCGTCAAAGGGCCCCTTCACAGCAAAATTGCTTGTAATAAATACAAAATATGGACCAAAAAGCCGAGCCGGACCTCTTTACCGGGGTTCCTATATCACAGACAGGTCTCGTACGAAGAGTGAAAATGCAGAACACAAAAAAGATTGAGCGGCACAGGCACCATTGTCTTCTCGAGAAGGTATGGCAGTTCAACTCAAACTCACGATTTTTAGATAACGAGCATCTAATATTAGTGATCGATATATTTAGGGAACTCAGAGATAATTTCGGAAATGAGAAGCACCAGCACAGAGAGCCGCTCTCACGGAATCATCGATCGCATGCCGAGCGGTCTTTCCATTGCCTTTGTTACTGATGTGAGCCGAAACAACACCTATCTCGGCCGCTTTACCTATATCTTGGATTTGCCGAGCGATTATGGGAAAATACCTGAAAATGCCTACGTCTCGATTGTGTTTGAATTGACCTGTCCGCAAGGAGCCTTGCTTGATCCGCCTGTTGGTCATATTGGGCGCTCTTGTTCTCTCTGCGACGAATCTGGGAGCCGGATCCGGTTTCTTGGAAGCCGCTCCGGGACGCAAATTCGTTTTCCCCGGCGATCACGGGAAACACCCGGATTTCCAAACGGAGTGGTGGTACTTCACCGGAAACGTTGACTCCCCGGATGGCACAAAATGGGGATTCCAACTGACGTTTTTCCGCCGAGGCATGGTCAAGGAACTGACACGCAATTCCTCATGGGCGATCCGCGATCTATATCCCGCGCATTTCGCACTCACGGACATAAGAAACGGCCGTTTCTTTCATACAGAGGTAATCTCGCGTGAAGGGCCGGGTCTTGCCGGCGCAGCGACGGACGGTCTCAGAGTCCATGTCCGTGATTGGAGCGCGCAAAGAAAAGACGAAGTTATTTACATCGCCGCTCGGGAGGGCGAACACGCGATTAATCTTGCGCTTTCTCCGGAAAAGCCGCTGGTCCTTCACGGAGATTCCGGATACAGCCGAAAGGGCGATTCCAAAAGTCAGGCTTCTCACTATTACTCCTTTACCAGGCTGAAAGCGGAA
>JACRDE010000105.1 GCA_016212935.1 Desulfomonile tiedjei
CCCAAGCGAGGCGAGGCCGAAATTATCATAGGCAAGCAGAGGAATGGGCCCATAGGTATGGTCACAGCCGTATTCGATGCGAAGTTCTCAACCTTCCGACCGCACACACAGAGAGATGATGTTCCTGGCGACGACTCCGCAGTACTGAACAACATTTGACAGCAATAACGGCGCTGAATTCTTATTGGGAGTTATCGTTATTCTCGAAAATCGGGGTATGACAGGAAATTGTGGCATGATAATGCTGTTCCCGGCAAGGAATTGCCGGGCTACCATCCAACGGACTTGCGGGACGCCAACCATTTGAGCCCCTTAGGGGCAATTGAAAATAGCCCGGTGCTCTAGAAACTGTCTCAAAATTCACGCCCAATGATAAATCGTGCCACGATATTATCTTCCCGGCAATGAATTGCCGGGCTACTATGCAGCGTCCCTCCGGGACGCCAGCCATACAAGCCCCGTAGGGGTGACACACAGTAGCCCGGTGCTTTAGCGCCGGGTACCCGTGTGGCACGACTCAGGGCATCAAATCAGTTTTGGGACACTCTCTGAAAGCGTGCCCCACATGGTCAGAGAAATCACATGCCTACTGGTCTCTGTATTTTCTGGTCAATTCTCGAATATCTTTTTCAGTGAATTCCATCCCGTGCTCTTCCATTAGTTCGTTCTCAACCTTGACAAGCTCTTCCAGGCGTATGTCCGCTCCAAACACGCCCATCATTTTGTCCTTCTTGTCCCTGACCGGTGCTGAGACGGTAATACACAGAGCTCCGGTGATCCTGGAAGTAAAAGGCCCCACCACGTGGATCTTGCCGTCCTTGAGTGGTTTTATGAACCAAGGTCGGTCGGAGAAATCTTCTTTGTCCTTGAACTCTGAATGGTACTTCGCGCGTTCAGTAATATCCGTGATGTTCTCGGTGATCTTTTTTCCTTCCATATCCGCGACATAGCAGTACTGAATGAAGGGATATCTCTGCAGAAACTCCATCATTGCCTGCTCCATTGTCTTGGCTATGCCGGATTTCATTTCTTGGGCGGTGACGAATCGTTCCACGATTTTGAACGCCATTTCCCTGGCTATCAGCTTCATGCGGTCCCAATCGGAGATGAACAGCTCGGGCATATAGCGCTTCACCAGCGCCATCATCTCCTTATCGGACATAGCGGTGACGCGGCCCTTGTCGTACTGCTCGATTATTCTGTCGTAAATCTTGGATATCGCTGGGTGGCTCTTGTCCACCTTTTCTTCCAGCGGAACCTCGCGTTTAGTGTTGATCCAGTGGGCAATACCCGCAAAGCCTGACTTATCCGTGATATTCACTACAGGGGGTCGGCCTAGGATTTTCGTAGTGTCGAAGATGTTGTAGATCTCCTCGTTCTTGAGCACCCCGTCCACGTGGACTCCCGCGCTGGTCGAATTGAAGGCTTTTCCGAGGAGCGGATAATTGTCAGGAATGTGATGCCCGAGTTCCTTCTCAAAGTACTCGGCCATCTCGGTGATAGCGAGGGTGTCCATGCCGTCTGACTGGCCTCTGAGGGAAATATACTCGATCACCAAAGCTTCGATCGGAGTGTTTCCGGTCCGCTCGCCGATTCCCAGGAGGGTCCCGTTCACCTGGGAAGCTCCGTACAGCCAGGCGTGAACCGCATTGGTCAAACCGTGGTGAAAATCATTATGTCCGTGCCATTCGAGCAAATCCTCCGGAACGTTGGCGTCATCGATGAATGCCCGGATCAGCTTGGGAACGCTTCTCGGGAGCGCAGCACCCGGATAGGTAACACCAAAACCCATTGTGTCACAAAGACGTATCTTGATGTCGGTTCCCGATTCTTCCCTTATTTCCATAAGCTTCTGGGCAAGCGGCACGCAGAATCCGTAGATGTCCGCCCTGGTAATGTCCTCGAAATGGCATCTCGGGATGATTCCTTTTTCCAGCGTTGCCCTCGTCATGTCTACGTACTTATCGAAGGCCTTTTTTCTGTCCAATCCCATCTTCAGGAATATATGATAGTCGGACACGGAGGTGAGAATGCCGGTTTCGGTAAGGCCCACGGCCCTTACGTTGGCGAGGTCTTTCTTATGTGCTCTAATCCATCCGGTAATCATTGGGTACTGGTGATTCTTGTTCTGGCAACGCTCAACGGCCTCCCGGTCTTTCTTTGTATACAGAAAGAAATCGGACTGCCGAATGATTCCTCTGGGCCCGGATATCTTGTGGAGGAAATCAAAGAGGATCGATATCTGATCCACTGAAAAAGGCGGCCGCGCCTGTTGGCCGTCCCGGAAGGTCGTGTCAGTTATGAGGAAATGCTTGGCCGGATTTATCGGATTAAGAGCAAAATCAAAATCCACTTTTGGAACTTCGGAATATGGAAAAATGTTCCGCAAAAGGTTAGGCTGATCAACCTGCCGAAGGGACCTCTCCTTGTTGAACTTGTTGAATTCGTGATATAAGACTCCTTTTTTCGGGTCCCAGCTTGCCATTACGG
>JACRDE010000099.1 GCA_016212935.1 Desulfomonile tiedjei
AACGGGCGGAGAAACAATGTCGATGGAGGACATACTGCAACGCGTGGATTCCTATGGAATCAACCTCGTTGAACTCACAGGGGGAGAACCCCTGGTACAAGGCGATATTCCACGGCTTGCCACGGCCTTTCAAGAACGAGGGTATCAGGTACTGGTTGAAACCAACGGCACCCTCGATATTTCGGTTCTGCCCGAGGGTGTGGTTAGAATTATGGACATAAAATGCCCGTCCAGCGGCGAGAGTCACTGCACCATGTGGGAAAACATTTGGAAGCTGAAACCATGCGATGAGGTCAAATTTGTCATTTCCGACAGACACGACTACGAATGGGCAAGGGGAATAATTCTGGAGAATTTTGGCCGCTCGAAGACAAAGGTCCTTCTGTCCACTGTTTTCGGGGAACTCCCTTCTCGTAACCTCGTGGAATGGATGCTCGAAGACAAGCTCCCTGTACGATTTCAACTGCAATTGCACAAGTATATATGGCCGCACGACAGGCGTGCCGTGTGATAATTCCTGTTCGCTTTCGGGCTGTCAGGATTCTCGCTCACCAGAGACGGACAAATTTTCTGCCGTCTCTCAGTTCGCCTCGAACTTTCTCCATATGTCTGAGTGCGGCTATTTCTCGTTCGAGCTCCAGAGGAGCGATTTTTACCATATCGGCCAACGTGCCCGGTTCCAGTCCACCTGTTTCACGTAGAATGTCCAAGATTTTGGATTGAATCGGGTTTACATGAAAGCCTGCGCCCTTTTCTCCGAGCTTCTTAGCGCTGTGTACAGCCCATGGATCGCATGTCCGAACCGGCGAAAGAGCGTCCATGTAGCAGTCTTCGCAGAGGGTTTTCCCGTAGTGATCTCTCTCTTCGCCCGCTTTGATAGCGGCTTCACATTTTTCGCACCGCATAGCCCACCTCAAGAATCAGTTGGTATATAACTTACGAGAATCCTTTTCTGACCTAGACAATTTAATATTCCATCAAGTGATTCCCGGGCAACTTGGAAGTCTTCTTGTGCAAGGACGGCTTCCAAAAAGCTCCTCACAACTGGTGGAGCAGCTCTCGGCTCAGCGTGTCGCGTCTTCCAAGGTTTTGACTAATAGCCGGGCGTTGTCGGACAAGGCTCCTTTGCCTTCATAAAAGACGTCCTGAACCGAGATATCTGTCCCATGATATACTCCGTTCGCTGCAGCGTCCGGCTCAAGTGACGCGCCGTTCAGCGCAAGCCCTGCAAATAACCCTCTGGATCTGGAATATGAGAGAATGCCCGATTCGAAACCTACGTTGGTCTCCGCTGATGCCTCTCTGCCGACAGGACCTGCGGCCACGGACACATCGGCACCAAGAATGAAGCGTTCCTCAAGAAGACGCTCCACACTTTGTTCAGACATAAGCAACAGTATCAGGTCTGTGGACTGAGCCCCCACCTGAAGTCCTAGGCTCCCCCCTTTGATGCCAAAAAATGCTGGCCTGCTCCACTCAGCCGTTTTCTCATCCCTTCGCAGGACAACTCCGTTGCCGTAACTGGCCCCGACGAAGAGCCCGACCCGGATAACTCCAGGGAAGATAGCGAGCCCCCTGCACCTCTGAAGCAAGTCCTTTGGAATGCCACTGTCCGGCATTCCGAGCACATTCTTCAGAACCAGGTTGCAGGCCGATATCCGATTGTCCAATTCCTCGAACGTGGCCGCCGAGACATTGGCGGCAAGCAAGCATGCCATGAGGAAAAAGGCGATGGATATCATTAGCTTCGACATATGGCGCTCCATCAGGCTTCAAGCTGCCGTCCTCAGTGCTTGAAAGCCCTCTGGTTCGTGAACATCATTGTAACTTGGGGATCAGCCTCGTTACAGGCTTGAATCGATTCATAGTCCCTTTCTGATCCGCCGGGGTGTACCACCGCGGAGATTCCCTCGCGAATGCCCACTTCTACTCCGTCCCTGAAGGGGAAAAACGCGTCGGAAATCATTACCGACCCTATCAAACCTGCTTTTTTCTCGCTAGTCTCGGCATCGATGCTGTCACGAAGTGCTTGATCCTTCATCTCACTGTAGGGTGTCTGATACCGCTCGAAACAGAGACGATCTCTGTACTTGACGTAGGCTTTGAATACGGCAATTTCGGCAACTCCAACGCGGTCCTGTTCTCCCGTGCCTATTCCAACCGTGCATCCGTCCTTGACGTAGAGGACCGAATTCGATGTCACTCCTTGTTCGACAGCCCATCCGAAAACCATATCGTCAAGTTCGCTGTCGGTAGGATGTCGCTGTACAGCGTATTCAATGCCTTTGTGTGTTGCTCGGGCAGGAATGAGGTCGTCCGATGAATGAATGGCGTTCAGCGCGGATTGCTGGACAATCACCCCGCCGTCCAAGAGTGACTTAAACTCGACGAACCGCGTGGTCAAGTAATCTCCAAGGCTGTGGATTCGCTGTATGGCTACGATACGAAGGTTCTTTCGCTTAGCCAGAACTTCAATGGCCCCTTCCTCGTAGTCCGGAGCAGCCACCACTTCCAAGTAATTCTCGGAAATCATATGAGCAGTGGCCTTGTCCACCGGTCTGTTGAAAACTGCCGCTCCCCCAAAAGCCGCGATTCGGTCAGCCATGTTGGCTCGGTGGTAAGCCTCGTTCAGACTCTCGGCGATTGCAGCGCCGGAAGGATTGTTGTGTTTCATAATTGCGCAGGCTGGCTTGTGCATCATGAATTTGAGAATATTGAGAGCATTGTCAACATCCGTCAAGTTCGTCTTGCCCGGATGCTTGCCTGCCTGGATCATTTCGGATTCCGTTATGGAGCTTACGAGCCCATTGCCGGGCTCTATGAATCTGCATCCTCCGAGAACGAGGTTCCCGCCTACAAGTTCGTACAGCGCAGCTTCCTGGCCTGGATTCTCGCCATATCGCAAACCTTTTTCTATGACGCTTCCCGAAGAATCCGGAATTTTCCAGGATTTCTTCCGATATTCCAGTCGTTGGTCTCCAAAAATAATCTGCATGGATTCAGGAAAGTGGTCGTCCATAATAGTCTTGTACTTCTTCCTAAAATCATCCATTTACAGGTCTCCTTGTAGATTTCCGGAGCCGCACAACGATGCGTGTCGTTCGGCAATTTCGCAGAATCTAACACGATTCGGTATAAGACACAATTTTCTGGGTGAGGCCGACCGGGAAATAGGCGGTGGCTCCTTCCATGAGAGTGGAGGTTATGATAGGCTCGCATCACCAAAGCTCGACAAAAGAATTCTTCGGAGCTGACATTGTCAAAATCTCGAACCTTATTTTCATGGCTGGCCTTGTTCGGAGCGGGCTTCCTGGCGGGCGTTGTTTTCTCCGCGTGGAAGCTTGACACGGCAACAGCTCCCGGAACCAAGCAGCTTGCAGGTCCGGCGGAAACCCAGAATCCTCAAATGGACCTGAAGACAAGGATCGCAGGTCTAGAAAAAATGCTTGCTGCCAGGCCGAACGACGCGGACGTCCTGATTCAACTGGGGAATGACTACTTCGATTCTGGTAGTCATGACAAAGCGCTAGAATACTACCAAAAAGCGCTGGAGGTAGATCCTCGTAACCCAGACGTAATTACGGACATGGGCATAAGCTACAGAAAGCTCGGAAAATCACAGGAATCTGCAGACGCTTTTCGCAGGGCGCTGTCAGTGGATCCCAACCATCCGATGGCTTTGTTCAATTTGGGCATCGTACTCAGGGATGATCTCAAGGACCCTGAGGGAGCGCTCAAGGCCTGGGAGACGTTTCTGGCTAATGCAGGGGACTCTCCGCACGCCGTAATGGTTCGGCCATGGGTGAATCTATTAAAAGAGAAGGAACATCCACTCGGGCGAAAATGATCAGGCACTTTGATCGCAGGTTGTTTTGACGGGACGCTCTGCTACCACAGCGACTGGCATTCAAGGCAGAAGTAATGGGTGATGTTAGCCTTGTAATACGAATTCGCTTGCAAATCTGTAAGGTTGGGGGAACCTAAGTTGGCAAAGAAGATCCCTTGATTCTTCCTTAGTTTGAATGGGAAGTGGCGTGACAATCTCTTAACCTAATCGGAAGCATATCCTATGAGTCTTCAGCGAGCCGGAAAATTAAAAATTCCGTGAGCGCTGCTAGGCCATGGGTGGTCATATAATTGCTGGCGGAAACATCGTAGAGTATTTTGCTGAATTGCGGAAATTCATTGTCGCCCTTCCAGTTGACGAACGCGACGGGCAGTCTCGGAAAAAAGCGAAAAATGTAGCTCTCGTCAGCCAAGTCCGCGGGAACTCCTGCCCATTTGAGGACTCTGGCGACTCTCTGCTCCTGCGGCAAAGCAAAGAACCTCCCCAGCAGCTCATCAGAAGTCTTGGAAAAATGCGCGCCCATCACGGCGCCATGCCTCAGTGATCTGGTGTCGATCCATTGACCCATGACGCGCACGGCGGTCCCCTGATTCTCGGCGGCACTCACGAAGTGCTGCAAGACCAGAACCTTCATGGGCAGTGTGTCCAAACTCTTGTGCTGAGCGCGGATCCTGTAAGGTAGAAGGTCCAGGACGAACCAACTGTGAAGAAACGGGATCAATATGTGGGGCACACCTTCGCCGATGTATTTTGCGTCGGTTTCGTCCGCTATGGTCAGGGGATCTATGCGCTTGACCTTTTCGATGAGAATTTCGTGGGATCTTGTGAGTTCTTCGACGTTCTTTCCGGCGAGTTCACGTTCCAGCCACATTGTGTATTCATCCGGGGCCATGATTCACCTCCAGGACTGCTCCGCGCCCGGGAAGGCGCTTCGGGCCAGAGATCCTGCGTCGTATGGGCGCTGCTATCGCTAGGACAAGCAGAGAAGTCAACCGATCCATGAACCGCTGTCCGAGAATAAAAAAGCCCTCCGAAGAGGGCCACAAGGAATAACTGTATACGTCGCATAAGAAAGACGGTAAAGCTGAACGGGAGGATTGCTCCTCCCGTGAAAATTCTGTCTACATATAAGGTATGGTGAAATTGAGAGAAAACTTTCCGCCGATCGTCCAGGACGAACGACGCAGGCTAAGCGGAAAATCGAGACTAATTGCCGCTGGCAGCCAATCAAGATTCACATTGGCCTTTCCGTAAGTGGTGTTGTACCGAGCGAATATGCCCGCATCGGCAGATCCACCCATTTTGAAACCGTATTCGCCGAATGCTTCCAGAAAAAAACCGCCGTTGTAATTCCCGGAGCCTTCGAGGCTCGTGCCAGCGATATTTTCTCTGTATTTGAAACTGCCAGCCAGAGTGGGTATTCCTACGACCCGGAACAACAGATTACTGTTCCCGCCGGCCTGAGCATACTGAACGCCGACCAGAGGTATAATCCCATATGAGATCGCATCCGCGGTGTCTGTCACAGCTCCGATACCACCAGCAGGGGGATCATCGAACTTGGTTTTGAACTTGTCATACCTGAGACCGGCAAGCAGCTGAGCATTGCCGCTTCCAAACGCAAACAATCCATCGACAAACCACCACTCGGTCTTCGTGCTCCAGGTTCTGCTGGTGACCGAGTATTCTTCCAATGAGGACTGATTTGCCGGGAATAGGTACCAGCCGGAGGCGAGAAAAGCGATGTTCTCGCCCAGCGGGACGCTTTGAGTACCACCAAGCCAAAGGCCGCTCAGTCTAAAGCGATGGCGCGCCTGAGAAACCCCTAGGTTCCTGGTCCTGGTGTCGTCCGCGGTCAAGCTGGCCGTGACGCCGTTGGGATCATCCATCCATCCGATGTACAGGGTTGTTCCGGCTGCAGGCCCCCCGCATTTTTCTCCACACGCTGCGGAACTTCCCAGAAAACCACTGAAGGAAGGTAGACCGCTCCCGAGTAATCCCTGCGCGTTGAGAGCAGCAGGCGCCAGCGCAAATACAATAGCGACTAAAGAGAGAACTGCGACTCGTTTCATATCCTAAATCCTCCTAAAACCGAAGACAGAAGAGCCCTCCCCCATCTTTAGCGAAGGCAAGCCCTTCCTAATAAACCATTTAACGCGAATGTATGGTTTGTAAGATAAAAAAATCTTTCTGTCAAGTAATTATGGGCGGAAAGAAGTGTTTTTATGGAATATTTTGCCATTATGGCAGCATACCTCCCATAAATCACCAAATAAAACACTGAAATAGCATAACTAGCTAAAATAACAATTGTTAGCGGAAAACCTCCTTTCTGTGTTTGGAATTTCAGGATCAAGTCCGCGATGAGGTTGTTGTTGTCGAGATTGGGCTCGCAGGTGACTGAAACGTCCGCTTCCTTTTCGCTCCATCGCTTTGGTCCCGCGTCTGCGTGCGGTGCGCGCACTCGCAGCGGTGGATTTTCTGTTTGGGGAACTAAATCAATGTGGTTCGTTACTGCAGATTGCAATGTTCGTAGAACTAATTCCTGAAAGTGCAAACATTTATCGTCAAAAGCTAAGGTAATATGCCTGGAAATATCAGGCAATTACGAAGATTGACAAGGTATCATGCTTATGTTACAGTGCAAAACAATCACACCGACATTTAAAGTCAGATGAGGCGCTGGAAGCATTAGCTTCTGCCTTGATAGACACTTTTTTCATTAAAAGTGTGTTGGTGCAACTTCGTTTTCATGCACTAGGGTTGCGGTCTTTTTTTTACCGGATAAACCGGATTTTTATTAAGGAACAGGGTATGTTGGAAAGAAGAGTCGTCGTTGTCTCTGTAGTGGTGTACTTTTGTCTTCTGGGTGTGCCGAGTTCAGCCCAAGACGGTCCAAGTTATCCAACCAACCATGGGTTTTTTCAGTCAGCCGGAATAGTGAAGTTCTTCAACAGCTTTACGTCTTATCAATTTCCCAATCCGTTTCCACCGAGTCAAAGCCCCCTAAGTCGCCTAGAGTTCCCAGTGGACCAGTGGTTTGCTGGGGGCGTGGTCTCATATTCGGCCTCTTCGTGGACAGTTCACGGCGAAAGTTGGATCAATCTGAACAAGGAAAGTGGACTGAAAATGCAGGATAGCGATTGGGACGACGATATCAATCTGACACAAAAGACAATATTCAGTGAGTCAAAGTGCCGCCTGAACCGCGGAACAATTGTGGAACTGGGCTGTTCCTTTGCGACACCCCTGGACCGCTCAATTTTCCTGAGGCCCGTCGTGGGATACAGGTATCAATTTTTCTTCTTTACTACGCACGACGGCTTTCAGGCATCTCTCGACGGCGACGCCTTCGAGCTCCCAGGGGACGGCATAGAGTTCAGGCAATCCTTTGAACACTTCTATTTTGGCGGCGTGTGGAATTCAGCCTTCGCCTTGCCCCTCTTGCGTGAATTGTTTGCGAATGCAAGACTGGAACTGAAGTTCGATTACGCCTTGGTTCGAGCGAAGAACGAGGATCTGCATCTTTTGCGATCTGGGCATCACATGACTGCGGACACCACCAGGGGGCACTGCTGGCATCTCGCTGCCGGATTAGACTTTCTCGCTGCAGACGCGCTACGCGCCCGGGTATACGCAGATTTCAAAAGAATTTTGACTGACGGATCGCACCGACTCAGCAACAATCTTTTTGCACTAGATTTCTCCTTCGATGGTGCCCACGTCTGGTCAGATCAGGCATCCATTTCTGCCGAGGCGATTGTGTCTTTCTGAATCCATCCCATGGATATTCCCTCTTGGAGACAGCCGGAAATTTCTTGAGAGCCTCCGGCCACGCTAAGCGAAACAGTTGAATCGCTGTGGACACCAGTCAGTTACTCGCAGCGAATCCGCTCACACAAAGCGAGTTGAATCGAGTAACGTCGCGACGACCAATACCATTTCGCTTTCAAATATATAAAATCGGGGAGGCGCTTGTTGTAATACCAATGCGCTTTTGAAGCAATGGAGTTCGGGGAAACACTTCTTACAAGAAGGGTTTCTCCGATTTTCCTTCTTTTATTGCGAATTCGTATAAGAAGTACCTCCCCGGACCCCACCTGAAGAACTTTTGGCACTCGCCGGTATCTTGCTTCGCTGAATGCGCATCAGCATAGAACAGATCTCTCACGGGAACAGCCATCCGCGTAGACTGCCCATGCAAAACGTAACACCACCTGGCAATTGTCTTGAAAATAGCGGTTCACA
>JACRDE010000100.1 GCA_016212935.1 Desulfomonile tiedjei
CGAGGGCAGGGGATATGTATTGCGTCGCATATTGAGGCGTGCTCTGAGGTACGGGAAATACATCGGACTCAATGAGCCTTTCCTTTATGATTCCGCAGGAGTAGTGGTGAAACTTATGTCCTCCGCGTATCCCGAGCTGGAGGCTCACGCAAAACTCATTACAAAGGTTATACGCAACGAAGAAGAGCGTTTCATTGATACTCTGGCCAGGGGACTCGTGCTTTTCGAAGAAGAGGCAAGTCGAATTCTGGGCGGTTCCGGAAAGGTGCTGCCCGGCGAAATCGCTTTCAAGCTTTACGACACGTACGGCTTTCCTCCGGACGTCACAGCAGACCTGGCAAGAGAAGCAGGTCTGGTTTTGGATCAATCCGGATTCGATACAGAGATGGCCCGTCAGCGAGAAATGGCCAGACAATCTTGGGAGGGCATGGCCGGAGAGGATCTTGCCGCGTTGAGAAAAACGCTCGAGGATGGCGTCACCAGTGAATTTACGGGGTACGAAACCCACGAGGATTCAGGTGTGGTGCTGGCAATCATCAAAGATGGGCAGCGGGTGACAGAAGCTGGACCGGGCGAAAGAGTGGAAGTGGTAACCGATCGGACACCTTTTTACGGCGAATCGGGCGGCCAAGTGGGCGACCACGGTATCATAGTATCCGACGGAAACGAAATGGAGGTGGAAGACACCGCGAAGCCCTTCCCGAATCTTATAATCCACAAAGCACTCGTGAAGTCCGGAGTATTCAAAGAGGGGGACAGAGTGGGCCTCAGGGTAAATACGGGGCTTCGCAGGTCCATCATGGCGAATCACTCAGCGACGCATATTTTGCAGTGGGCACTCAGGAAAGTGCTTGGAGACCATGTGAAGCAGAGCGGTTCACTCGTGGAGGGTCCAAGGCTCCGCTTCGATTTCACCCATTTTTCTGCGATAACGCCTGAGGAATTGGCCAGGGTGGAAGAACTGGTGAACGAACAGATACAGGAAAATGTCGCTGTCACGACCGAGATCCTCCCCATCGAAGAGGCCATGAAGAGAGGAGCAACAGCCCTCTTTGGCGAAAAGTATGCGGATACCGTTCGTATGGTAGCTATGGGCCAGTTCAGTAAAGAATTGTGCGGAGGAACCCACACCAGGCGAACAGGAGACATAGGTCTATTCAAAATTGTGAGCGAAGGCGGAATAGCCTCTGGAGTTCGCAGAATCGAGGCTGTTACCGGTCGGAGCGCTTTGGGCTACGTAAGGTCACTGGAAGAAGAAATTCGCGCAATTGCCGAGCGAGTCAAAGGCACCAGGGGCGATTTGGTAAGAAAACTGGAAAAACTCCTGGAAGAAAAGAAGAACAAGGAACGCGAATTTGAAGCGCTCAAGCTGAAACTGGCCGGGAAACAAACCACCGATTTGCTTGAAGGAGTCCGGGAAATCAATGGAGTCAAAGTGTTGTCCCGCCTGATCGAAGACATATCAGATCCCAAGGATTTGCGCGACTACGCGGACAGGGTGAAGGACCGGATCGGTTCTGGCATAGCCCTGCTCGGAGCGAAGTCCGACGGAAAGGCCTTGCTGCTCGCCGTGGTTACCAAGGATCTCACCGACAGATTCCATGCTGGCAATATTGTCAAGAAAGCCGCGCAAATGGTGGGCGGAACCGGTGGCGGGAGGCCGGATATGGCTCAAGCTGGTGGGCCGAAAGTGGGCGATCTGCCACAGGCCCTCAAGTCTATTGAAGAATTTCTATGAAACCCACGAGTTGATGTCTATCATGCACAAATGACATAATGGACCGGGATGGGCGACCAGACCGACCATCAAAAAAATCTTCTCTCTGGTGAGGAGACCATGAACATAAATGAGAATGATGAAGTGTACGGAAGGATTACTCGGGTAATAAACCAGTTGAAGATGGCCAGGCAATCCGTAACCATTTTCAAGGTGACAGAACTCACAGGGCTGGATTCGTTCGTAGTGTTCCAGTATTTTTACGAAAAAGGATTACTCAAAGGAAAGTAAGAAAGGGACGGGAAACGGAGGTCTCCCAGCCCTCCCGATACAAGTTCGTATTCAATCGATGAAGGGTGCCGAGGAAACTCTTACACAAAGAAGCTTCGCTCAATCTTGCTGACTTGAAAGCAAACTTGTGTCAAGTCATTCCGGTGGGTTAGGCACACCTGACATCAGTTCCATCACCAGTCGCCCTGGGGCGACGTGGAAATGGTTCGCTCTCGACCTACCAGAACCAGAATCCCCATCGCGGATCCTGCGGATTCGAGAGACTGGCAGGATACGCATATGATTCTGGCCAAGTGGAGTACCATTCATTGAACCACCCCGGATAGGTAAACCAGCCAACTACGAACACCACCAGCAATATTCGCGCTATATTTTTGAAAACCGGAGACATCATAAATCCTCCTAATTACAATTTCACTCGTATATATCGAGATTATTGGTATTTTATATGAAACGACACCAAAAGTCAATGAAACTGATATAGAAACCAGTTAATCCATCAATTACTTGATCAAGAGCATTTAACATACTGTAAATTATGGATTATTTATCAGGGTTTGGTCTCTTGATGCCCAGGCGCTCTAGAATACCTTTCTTGGACTTCGGCTGAGCAGGAGATGTAGCAGGCTCACGCGGGGCTAGTATCTCGTCCCTGAGCGCTTCCAACGCTTCCAGCATTTCCGTGCAACTGGAAAAGCGGTTATTCGGGTTCTTTTCGGTCATTTTTTGCAGCAGGCGAAACACCGAATCGGGAATCGGCGGATCAGCCTCCCTTAAGGGCGGAAGTGGTTCATGAACGTGCTTCTGAAAAATCACGTAAGCCGATTCGCCGGTGTACGGAGGCACGCCGTTGAGAAGATGGTAAAGTGTAATTCCCAGAGAGTAGATGTCCGACCTGATGTCCAGCTTCGGCGAGCCTTTGGCCTGCTCGGGAGAAAAATAGAGCGGGGTTCCGCATGCGATTCCGGTTTGGGTAATGCCGGAATCCTGGACATCGAGGTAGCTCTTTGCCAGGCCAAGGTCCGCTAGCATCGCGTCCCCTTTGTTAGTGAAGAGGAGATTAGCCGGTTTGATGTCTCTATGCAGTACACCGTGGTCTTCGGCGACAATGAGAGCCTGGGTCACGTCTATAGCTATGCGCATGACCTTTTCCACAGGGTACCTGCCGATCCTTGCCAGCATTGCTGCAGCATTGCCGCCGCCCACAAAGGGCATTACCAGGAAATGGAGCCCGTTCTCAAAGCCCACATTCATTACCCCCACTATATTGGGATGCTGGAGTTTCGCTGCAGCTCTGGCTTCCCGAATGAAGCGCTTTATGAACACGGGATCTTTGTCGGCAAGGTGAGCGTGAAGTATTTTCACTGCCACGGGTATGTCAAGGGCGATATGATGACCTTTGAAAACACCGCCCATGCCTCCTCCTCCTATTTTGAAAAGGAGTCTGCATCCTCCCACTATTTTTCCTACTACCTGGATCGCAAGGCTGTCCGGCCTCATATCCACAGCGGGCACGGTCATGGAACGGCCACAATTTCCGCATTTTCCTTTTCGCCCGACGGTATCCAGAGGGACAGAGTGAACCTGGCCGCATTCGCAAGCGAAACGTATCTTCGGGACCGCGTCGCGTTCTCTTTCCGAAAAAGCCGCTGCCTGCGCAGAGGCTTTGACTTCAGGTTCGATCAAAACAGTCTCGTTGTTGAGTTCCGGAAGGAACTCCGTCTCCAGTGCCTTGACCGCCTGAGCTTCGAGAGAGGCGAACACCTCTGTGGATTCGTTTCGATGCCTGCTTGCGGCTATCATCTCTTTTTCGGAGAGTGCGGAGGGATCGCGTACCACCTCGTCAATGAATGATTTCAGTATGCTTTCGCCTCCCGGCAGGAATGAGACGAATTGAACTCTGGTTCCCGCTGACACGGCGTCTTCTTCACCTGAAAAATGCCGTGCGATCCTGGATATCACCCACACCGGCTCGTTGGCCACTGTGGGCAGGTGCAGTTGAAGGACCATCGATTCTCCAAGATCGATTTTTTCCGGCAAATGAACGAGCGCCCAATCAGCGGATAGCCTTGAAACCACACCGTCTCGCCAGATGTTGTTGTCTAGGGAATAGCTTCTTGGTGCTTTCAATGGGATCGATAAGCTCATCTCCGAGGGCTGGGTTTTCTGGAGTTCTCTTTCCCCGCTTTTGTCCATTTCGTCCAATACGTCGAAGTCAAGTGGTTCCGTGTAGATTCTTCCGGTGTCTTCTTCTTCAATAACCAGTTCAAGGGTCTCTTTGGGGCGTTGGGCCACCAAGATCCATGACTTGAGACGATCATAGTCTCTGACCAATTTCTCGTGGTCTTCTGGAATCCTGTGAAACAGATCCAGTGCACGTTCCCGGAGCCCGCACTCCAGGTACAACTCGATGCAATCTGCAAACAAGCCTCCCCTGTCAGTGATTGTCAGAGTGCGATCTTCCAGCAGCTGATCGATGATTTGTTGTGCCTCAGCCACCTTGTCCATATGAATCAAGCACATCGCCGTGAAGCGCAGTATTTCGGTCCGGAAGACAGGAGATGGTTTCAGAGCTTTCTTGAATTCGTCCAGGGCTTCAGCGTAAAGGTGCATTTCCATGTATGCAACGCCGAGATCCAGTGCCAGGCGAGGCGAGAGCTCATCTGTCTCTGAAGATCTGGACGCCGTGGTCTCGTCCATCTTCTTTGCAAATTGGACTTGGACGATTTTTGCCTGGGCTTTTCTGTTCTTAGGTTCTTTGGTCAGGATATTTTGATAGAGCAATATCGCGTGCTCGTACAAGCCCTGATTTTCGTAGAATTCAGCTTCTTGCCAAAGTTGGCTTATCTCTTCTTTTCCACCGTGGGAATCGGTCATACCTGTTCCATTACGGTCACGCCATCACGGTAACCGTGTTTCTTAAACTCAGTCTGCCTCTCTTGAACTCGTGAACGGAATGATATGGAAGCGAATTATAGCAAATCATGCTTGCTTATGTCAGCGTTTATTTTGGAATAAAACCAGGCGGTATTCCCGAATTCGTCTCACTTACTGAATCTGGATATTCAGTCTGGGGCTGGCTCACTTCTCCGGAATCGAATGTGTCGGGCGCCAGTCCATCGTGAATCTTGTCTCTGGTCTTGAAAATAAAACCATATTCCTGTGATTTTTCCACGTAGGAGCCAGCGGAAAGCCTTATTTCCCCTATTATGTTGACTCTTATTGCCGCAGCTCCTTCCACGGGGCATCTTGTTTCGCACCATCCGCAGCCGATGCATTTGTTCGCTACAACGAACGGAGCGGCGTTCTTCAGACCGGCCACTGGTTTGAAGGAAACAGCACTGTAAGGGCACACTTCGTCGCACACCAGGCATTTCTTGTCCTGTTCCCACACCAGGCAGTTCTGCCTGACTATCCAGGCAGTTCCCACTTTTGCGTGCTTCTTCTCCACGAGAGGTATATCTCGGATCGCTCCGGTCGGACAGACCTTGCCGCAAACATTGCAGTTCACCGCGCAAGCCCCTACTCTCGGGGTCATAACCGGAGAGAAAATGCCTTCAAGGCCTGCCTTCAGCCAGATAGGTTGCAGCGTGTTTGTGGGGCACGCTTTCATGCACTCACCGCAACGAATGCAGCGGGTTAGAAACTCGGATTCAGGGACTGCGCCAGGGGGGCGTATGAGGGCTTCATCAACAAAGGGCCGCTCTTTGCCCTGCGGTCTGGGCTGATGTATTCCAGTGCGAAACAAACCCGCTGTCACCAGGCCGGAACCCAGTCCGTACAGCACCTCCCTGCGGTTTAATTCTGGAAGCGCAGGGCCGCTGAAAGATTCCTGACCTCTTGAGAAAGATATAGCCGATTCCGGGCAGATCTCCTTGCAGCGAAGGCACACTATGCATTCGGAATGCATTGTCTGGCAAGCATTTTCCCTAATCGCGGAAGTAGGGCATTCTCGAATGCAGCGGCCGCATTTAGAGCAGGAGTCCGCGACTGTCCGCCTGAAGGCCGGGCGGCACGAAAATAGCCCGATTAGAGCGCCTCCAGGACAAAGATTTCTGCACCAGAAGCGAGGCTGTCTGTAGGCAAGCGCAATGATCAGCGCAAACACCACTGCCACAAAAGCGTTCGTGGAAAAGATCTTCTGCGGAAACTCCGAATAAGCCAGCTCCGGAAAGATCTGTTCGGCCGCCGACGGCATCAGCCACTTAAGTCCAAGTTCTCCGAGCAACATTGTGATAGGGTAAATAACGATTCCGTAAAAACGGGTAATCAGCGAGAGCGGCGAACCCAGATGAATCAGGGAGACGCCCCCAACAGCGCCTGCAATAATTGCGGCGAGGAACAAGTACTTCCACGCCCGATATCCTGACGTAGCCTCGAACGAACTTGCTTTTGCCGACGGCTTTGACGCTCGTCCGATCATGTGTTGCGCCAGGTCGAGCGTAGTTCCCATTGGGCATATGTGCCCACAAAACAGCCTCCCCAGCAACAACCCGCTGGCAATAACGATTATTCCAGGCAGGAGATAGTAATGGAATTCTCTTGCGGCGATGGAAGTGCCTATTGCGACGATGGGGTCGAGCCTTAGCAGAAGGTCTACTTTCAATCCTTCCATGAAAGGATGCGCCGCGAAATACAGCAATGTCAAGAAAATGGCTAGGCTGACAGTCTGGGCTATTCTTTGAAATCTGATCACGTGTTGAGTGTCTTTATGTTCAGTTTATCCAGATCCATACGACCGAGGCCCCGCTCCGAGGCAGATCGGATGTGGCGGACCTGTTGAGGTTGGAATTTTTTGTCGTACCATGTCCCCAGGGCCACCATCTGGGCATCCGCTGCCACCATGTCTGTGGAGGCGATAATCAGATTGAGCGGGATAACCTTTCCTGGACCGCCCGGACCGCCGGTGCTCAGGATGCGGGTGCCGTCCACTATGACGAGGTGCGGTTTGAGAACGGTCACCATGTCCACTATGGATTCGTGCAGGTCGTGCCTGGTATGGAATGACAGCCGATCAAAGATAAGGCCCATCATTCCCTTCATGGACAGGCTTACGCCGGATGAGGAATGCGATTTGCCGACAGGAATTGCTATCAACACGTCCGCGTCCAGGGCATCCGCAAGTACCTCCATTGATTTCAGTTGCTTGCCCTGATCGACTTTCACTTCCCTGAAGAGCCGTTTGTTCTTAGCGTAGCTAACCGTTGTGTTTGCAATGTCTTTGCACGTTTCCGGTATCTTCGAAAGCTTCATGCAATCAGCTGGCGAGTGCAGCACATTGTCAACGACCGAAATTTTGGAAGCCCCCGCGTCCGCGCACAGTCGAGCAACTTCCTTCACAATTCCCGGATGAGTGTTGGAGCCGGCGCCAGGTCCGCTCGCGAAGCTCATGTTGGGTTTTATCAGAACCTTGTTGCCCGGCTTCACGAACCGTTTGATTCCCCCGAGGGCCTCGACTGCAGAGCGGGTCATGGCTTCCGGGTCGTTTCCATGACAAATCACGAGGTCAGGAGGCGATTCGGCGAAAGACATCGCCGGGTTCAATGCTCCGGAAGCGGTCGTCAATACAGCGGCAGTAGTTATGAGCCCTTTCCTTAGGAACTCTCTGCGATCGGGTGCTTTTGACATGCCTACATCTCCGAAAACTGGATTTGCTTAACGCCGACATTCCTAATATTAAAAGGCTCGAAAAACGAAATGTCAACACGCGGCCATTACTATGGCAGGCCTGAGAGCTTTCCTGCTCATAAAAAAATGATTTGACATGAAAGCCGTTTGAGTATATTTGATGCTCGGAAAAAATTAAACGTAAAAATCCGCATTATTGGCTAGTTACCTGAAATCACACTAAGACAAATAATGTGACCTCAGCCGGACGAGTCAGATGTTGCGTCCAGGAATAATCTATGAACGTTCGCACGTCTCGGATCATCGAATTCTGTTTTTCGTTCCTGGTTTCGTTCCTGGTGCTTTCGGTCATATCTTTCTTGACTCTAAGGCCTGCACTGAAAGAAGTGCGGGTCGAGGCCCGAGCCGAATGGGATGGGTTTATTCGGGCAGTCAAAGAACGTAACGAACTTCTTCCGGGGTTGACGGAGTCGGTGAAAGGATTCGAGCCGGGGCAAACCAAGCTCGCTGAGCGTCTGCTGGAAGCGCGCTCTATCTCTCTGAGAACATCGGATCCTGCCGGGATAGTGGCTGCTGTGGACGATATCGAACGATCGCTGGTCCAGATTGAGAATCTTTCAAGAACCAGGCCAGGCCTGGATCAGTATCCGCCTTTCGCAAACTATTGGAGGAAAGTGGTTAGGCAGACGCACCGGATTTCGTCCTTAAGGTCTACCTACAATTCCAATGTGAAGTTCTACAACCGTTTGCTGGCACCTTTCCCTCAGAACCTTCTCACAGCGGCCTTTGGGTTTGTGCCCCTCGCCGACTATCCGTCACCCCAGACGGTCTCAGATGTAGATCTGCGATGAAAGACCGCCTAATGCCTGTCTGTCTATACTGGCTTGTGAATACCGGCGCAACTCGAGTGTGCGGAGTGGGGGAAAAAGATGCTGAATTCCACTCGTGCACTCAGTTACTCAGGGCAACAGAGGTGTCTTGGTTGTCAGTGCGAGGGTAGAAGAGCCGAAGCCATCTCGATAGTTGACCGCCTGAGATTGCATCGCTGCTCTGAGTAACAGAACGATTACGATTCCACAGGGCTGTCTTGAGATGTAGACGCACCTGAAAATTCAAGAGCGGTCGGCCACACTGCGAGTCGTATCTTAGTGGATTTCTGCCGGATTCGGTATTTCCTCTTCACCAACTTTGCGGATGGCTCCCTTAGCGAATACAAAGCTGGCAAGGACGAGCTTGTCTTTTTTGCCAGGATGCAGGTAACGCACGCTGAACCCAGGCTTTCCCTCAGAGTGGTAGTCGGTGATCGGCAGCACGCCTGTCAGTCTCAACTGCCAGCTTATGACCCTACGTTTGAGCTTGGTCGACCAACTCATGAAGTACAGTCTTGTATAATCGCAACCAGCGTCCTTCCCAATAGGAGCATAAGCCACTATGAAGTTGCTCTTGGCTCCTCGGTCAGGGTCGTCCGTGCTGTTGACCGTCCTCCATCCCACCATTCGCATGAAGGGGACGGTGCGGGCTATGTCTTCAGGCGGAGACAGCTTCATGTTATGCGTGTAGATGTATCCGACTCGACCGTCTTCCAACTTTACCTTGTACCACACGTCTTTTCTGACTTGATCAGTTGACGGCTCGTCTACGGCAGCAGCGTCCTCCAGGGACTGTCCGTGGCTTCCGGGACGTCCTCGTGTTGCCGAGGAGGCGGGACGTTTGACAGTGACCACCCTTTCGTAAATTTCGAACTTCTTGCCTGGAGGCAGTATTTCAATGATTTCCGGTTCACGGCCGGGTTCCAATCGGAAGTTGGCCTTAGTCTTGATTATACCTTCTCCCTGTACAGGCATCCCTTCTATGGAGCGTCTGAGCTCGTTCGTCCTTACGATGACGTCCTGTCCGCCCACCACTTTCTCTTCGACGTAACCCTCTCGACCATCTCTTACCCGGACTCGATACAACTCGCCCACTTTATCCATGAGGTGCAAGGGGGTCTCGGCCGGGAGTTTTATTATTACTTCTGAATTAGGATTCGCTGTTTGGAAAAGCGAGCAAGGTCTGAGTGTTATGCCTTCCCTGGGCGTAAAAGGATTCTTCTTCTTCAGGATATTACCCTGAACTTTCTTGAGAAGTTCCCTTTTGACGGTTTCTACTTCCTGACATCCGCACAAAACTAGACAGAGGCCTGCCAGAAGAAGGCTCAACCTAGCGAATTTGCTGCAGTGATTCGAGTTCTGATTACAACACATCTATATAAGCTCCGATGCTCCGCCCAGAGTCAACCTTATATTGATTCATTCGAGAAATCAACATTCTCAGCAAATTAATTAATGCAATAGCGCCAGATACTATAGAATTTTAGATTAGAATTCCACTCTGCAACGACTGCAGCGCGTTGGTCTCGGCAATGTGAGTTGCCTCTCATGAGCTTTTTGAAATCGAGCTTAATGACGAGCTGTCTTGGTTCTAACGGAATGACAGTGTCAGACGAGCGTTTTCTCCACCTCCGACTGAACGATTGCACCGGGCCTCGCTCATTACTTGAAAATTTTTCGAAGAGAGGCTAACTTTCTACGCTATAATGCGGATTCTTGGTGTTGCGGGAATTCGGATCGTAATGGAATTAGCTCTCAGGCCGGCCGCATCTTAGAGGCAAGACCCGGTTTGGCATGGTGAGAGGAGTTCGCTTCATCATTCGGTTCCCTCATATGACGTTTACGCGAGGTAGAACGCAAATCGAAACAAGAAAGAGAGAAGTCTCCCATGGACATCCTGTGCTGGAAAGATTTGGCGGAAGAGAAGCTTAGCGAAAGCATCGCCCGTCAGATGTTCTGGGGCCAGAACATTATGGTGACAAAATGGACGCTCGCTCCAGGAACTGCTCTACCAACCCACGAGCACGAATCCGAGCAGGTTACTATGGTGCAGAGCGGTTCAGTCACGCTCCTGTTCCCGGACGACGAGGAACACACGCTCAATGCGGGGGACATGCTCGTAATTCCGGGCTTCAAGCCCCACGGGGTAAGAGTGGGCCCTCAAGGATGCTCGGTGCTAGACCTGTTTTCCCCGATTCGTAAAGATTTCATCGAAGGCAAAGCTTCCTATCTCCCACAGCAACAAAAGGACCCGTATATCAGGCTGCACGGAGTCCTGAGATCCACAGGAATGAAAGTAACGCCTGAGGAATTACGCGAAGTGCCACTGGACGTGCTGGCGAGATACGTCTACGACAAGGAATGCATCACTATGGGACAACTCCGTGAGATCCTCGGCCTGGACAAGAAGCAAGCCAAGGACCTCTTGAGGCAGTGGAAACACGGCGACGACCACAGTGAATCGAGCCTCAAGCGCAAACTTGAGAGACTCATTGCGATTCCGGGAGGATTGCCGCAAATGAGTGGTGCAAAGAAGCCGTCGGAGTAATGGCCTTTTTCAGTTCCTCATCGTGAAGGAAACTCATGGAAGACGCAAAAATTACGAAAATTAAGAGAGCAATCAAGAACAATTTCGATCAGAGTCCCGGTTATTATCAGTCCTTCGAGGAGAAGCACGGTTTCTTCAAGAAATTGAGCAATGCCCTGCTATCGGGTATGAACATTCCTCCTTCGTCGGATATTCTGGACGTGGGTTGCGGCACCGGCGCGAGTTGTCTGCAGATCCTGGAAGCCTTGCCGCAGTGCCGAGTATGGGGTCTCGACAATTCGGGCGAGATGCTGGAGGCTGCTCGCTCTTCAATAGGGGAGTCTGAAAGGCTCACTTTTGTCGAGGGTGACGCTGCAAGGATTGAAGAGTATTTTCAGATTCAATTTGACGCTGTAATCTACAGCGCGTCTATCTTCTTGATTCCAGACTACAA
>JACRDE010000101.1 GCA_016212935.1 Desulfomonile tiedjei
AAGAGTTCGAATTGCTCGCGTTGCATCAAGTCCGCCCATCTTCGGCATTTGCATATCCATGAAGACGACGTCGTAATCTTTTGATCGCGCCATTTCCAACGCAACCTCTCCATCTTGGGCCGAGTCAACCTCTTGGCCCATCTTCCTAAGCACCCGTTCGGCCACCATCCGGCTTACCGGATCGTCTTCCGCCAAAAGTATCCGCAGACCTCGTCGGAACGGTTCTTGGGTCCGAAAACTGCCGGCCTGCCTCTCTATGTCGCCAGGCTGGAGCAAAAAGCCACGAATCAGGGCAGTCAACTTGGATTTGCGTATGGGCTTGATGAGATAGCCGTCAAAAACTCCTTCGACAGCCCGATCGCCCGGATATTGACTTAATTGAGTGGTTAGAGCTATTACGCGAAGTGATTTTCTTGTCCGTTGCAGTCGAAGCATCTCCGCCAATCCGTACTCGTCTGTGGCCAACATCCCTACGTCGAAGAACACCATGTCGAATGGACGGGTTTCTAGTACTCTCATTGCTTCCTGATCACTGCCGACGCAGACGGAATCCATTCCCAGGCGAGTGATCATATCTGAGAGAATTCGCCTTGATGTAGCATTGTCATCTATAATCAAGACAGACTTCCCTGAAACCTCCGGGCAGGTCGCGGAACTGTCTAGCGGGCAGGTGTCTGGCGACGCTTTTCCCAGCCACAAATCCACCATGAAGGTAGAACCCTGTCCCAATTGACTTGTGGCCGTGATATCGCCGCCCATGAGGCGAGCCAGTCTGCGAGTTATCGCGAGCCCCAGGCCGGTACCGCCGTACTTCCTGGCTGTCGATCCGTCGACCTGGGTAAAGCTTTCGAAAATATCGTCGACCTTATCTTCAGGGATGCCAATTCCCGTGTCGCTAACGCTAAGTCCGATATTGATCCCATGGTCAGTTTTCGAGGCTGTGTGCAAAGTCGTGACAATCTCGCCAGCATCCGTGAACTTTATAGCGTTGCTCAATAGGTTCATCAGAATTTGCTGCAACCGTGTTGGGTCGCCGACTACTTGAAGGGGCGCATCTCCGAGATCGCACAAGAGTTCTATGTTCTTTTTCGCAGCTCTGGCTCGGGTTGTTTCACAAGCTTCCATCACTATGTTTTCGAGACTGAAAGCGATTGACTCAAGATCGAATCTCTCAGCTTCTATCTTGGAAAGGTCTAGAATGTCGTTTATGAGTGTAAGCAGGGTGTCGCCACTTGTCTTGATGGCTTCCAGCGCTTCTTTCTGCTCCCAGGTGAGTTCCTCGTCCAGCAGTAATTCCGTGAAACCCAGAATCCCCGTCAATGGTGTGCGTATTTCGTGGCTCATTGTCGTCAAGAATTGGCTCTTGGCATGATCAGCGGCTTCCGCCGCTTTTCGTGTCTCAACCAGCTCGGTGACGTCAACGAGTGACACTATTACCCCTATGGATTGCCCTGACCGGTCAATGAGTCGAGCCGCGTTCATGAGAGTATCAAGAATGCGCCCGTTCCTGGTTCTGACTGCAGACTCCCGTCTAAACACCGGGGCATCCGAGGTCCATTCAAACGCGCAATCATTGGCGCCAGTCTGGCCGGCAAAATCCACCCATCTCTTTCCCACAACTTCTTCAACGTTGAAGCCCGTCATTGAACAAAATGCATCGCTTACACGGGTAATAATTCCTTCGACATCGGTGACGACAATACCTGTTGCGTCAGTAGCAAGCAGTTGGGCCTGGAGGCGGTTTGCTCCATCAAGTTGCTCATTCACTGCGCTCAACTCGCTTTGCATCAAGTCGCCGACCTTTATCAGGCGCTGCGTATGGCTCAGGAGTTTCCTGTACTTACCCAGCAACTGCTTATATTGCGAGGACCACTGTATATCTTCCGAGGAGTCGGACTCGACTAGTTCCAGCGCTTTTCGAACCGTTTCCTCTTCTTCCCCGAAGAGAGAATCGCTATCCATGTTTGAGGTCACCCCTCCGAAAGTTCCACCAGATTGAAAATCACGGATTGAAGTTCTTCCCGGAATTCTTCACCGCATTCAAGGGCGGTTTCGTTTTCTTCATGGTAACGCCAGTTCACAACAACCTGTTGGCCATTCTTGGCGGCGGATTCCAGCACATCAAACAAATTGAGAAAGGCTTTGGAACTGCTGCTGTTCAGGTAGATTATTTCCATGTTGACCACAGTATTTCCAGTTTCAGCCGAAGCCAGATACTCTTTCAGCCAGTCAAGAACCGGCGAAAAAAACTTCGCTGCGTTTTCCGGATAGGATTTTCCCTTGATTTCCAGAACCCCTTTTTCGGCATCAAAGAAAATGGAAGGGCTTGACTTGGTAGCCTCAAGGACTAAGTTCTCCATCAGAAAGACCCCCTCAAATGACCGTTGTCAGAGAAAAAAAAGATCTGTGTTCGTCGACGGGGGTGATGCTGAACTCAAGAGGCTTGCTGGCTTTCCGAGCCATGTCTATGAATCCCAGCCCGGCGCCCCTGGGTCCACCTTCGCTACTTCTGCGCCTTTCTTTGTACAACGCCTTAAGTTGTTCTTTGTCCATAGTCTGAATATTGCGTAGCGTGTTTGTCAAGAAACTAACTTCCTCATTTTCAATGTAATTTCCGCAGTGTACCGTGAACCGTCCGTTCTCCTTACCCACAACCAAGATTCCCACTCGTAATTCTTCGCCGTCTGTTGCCGCCAAAGGGATCTTTTCCGCGGAATAGTTGACAATGTTCTGCATCTGCTCCACAAAAATCTGGAAGACTCTCCCGACTATGCTCGTATCCGTACCTTCGAGCTCCATCCTCTGCAGCAACGTCTCTCCGATTCCTTCGGTGACGAGCTGGGATGCAGATCCGCAAAAACAGAAAATGATACTCTGATTTGTGAGATTCTTGTACAAATCGAAAACATCGAATTTCATTTTCATACCCTTTCTTAGCTATCAACAGTTGCCAAATTGCGGTTCCACTGGGATACCGGCCATGCGGCTGACTAAGCGCTCTGTGAGTCTTTTGACATTCGGCACTTCATGCCCCTTGCGATGGGAAAACTGTCACTTTGTTAATTGAGAAGATAGTTTTCCTCAGTATCCGAGCATACCTTGTGACACACTCTCCAGTCAACCATGATCTTCCGGTCGCTTTTGCGGAAAATACAGTTCCGGATTCCTTTGGCCGGGAAAGCTGCGAATCACTTAATGGGATTGTGTCTGCGCAATGATTCGGTCTTCTGGGAGGCCGGGAACGTGGTCACTCTCGTTCATGGTCGCATGGAGATCATGACATCGTGCCGATGGTGGGGTTGGGGTGAGTTGATGGGACATTCGGATTGACAGCGATGATCGAGCC
>JACRDE010000003.1 GCA_016212935.1 Desulfomonile tiedjei
CTCGGCTGGGGGCTTCGTTGCAGCTCCGGCATCTGTCCTCATCAATCGAAGCCATTCCAACTCTGTGGGCAGTCGTTCGCCATAGAATTGCGCATAGGTGGAAGCGCCGTATCCGGTGACCCGGAGCACAGGACGAAGAGCAAAGACTTCATTGTTCAGCACGAACTTTCCATCCCGGAAGACTATCGGCTCATATCCTTTGATCACTTCTCCCAGCATCAACAGAATGATATCTCCGCGGCGAACCGTTTCCTGCTCCACACGAAGTTCGGGCAGAATCTTGTTCAAAAACCGGACGAAATCTGTATTGGTTACAGGAGCCTCATTCATGTAGAAGGAAGGTACTTTGACCACCTGTCCAGCCTTTGCGCCAAAACTCTCTGGGAGAGTCACCTCCCCCTCAGGAATCAAGTGAAGGATGCACTCACCATCCGGCCCTTTTATGGTAATCGGTATGTGTCTTTCCAAAGCAATTGCTGCCGGGCCATCTGCACTCTCCGAGGAAAGCGTGGAACTGCGATCTGCAACCACGGGCTGAGACAGAGAGGGATGCTCCTTGATCATACCCAAATAGTGATAGAGATTAAACCCAATGAAGCCAACCACAAGTAAAACTGCCAAGGCAATGATTGCCTTACGGTGACGCCTCCCCCATCCGGATTCTGAACGCTTCCCCAGAACCGCAAACTCCCCAGAGTCCGCCAGGACAGCCTCAACTGCCTCCTTGACCTCTTTCACCGCGGCAATTCGCCCGGCTTTGTCTTCTTCTGTGCCTTTCTCAACAAAAAGATCCAGTTTCTTCAGCAAATCAGTTCGGGGGCTCGGCAAGCACCGATCAACCGCCTCTTTGAACTCTTTCACCGAGGCAATCCGCTGGGTTACGTCTTCGGCTGTGGCTTTTTGAATGAGAAGATCGAGCTGCTTCAACAGATCAGTTTGGGGGCTCGCCAAGCACACGCCTCTGAGCGGACAGGCTGTTTCTCTCCCCATTTTGCCCACTATGGCTTCGTACAGGATTTTGCCCAAGGCATAGACATCCCCACGAGCGTCCGTCTTTCCCAAGTCTGTGAATTGTTCGGGGGCCATGTACTGAATGGTCCCTTCAACATGGTGACTTCTTGTTAGAGGTTTCCAGTGAAGACTCCCTGCGATTCCGAAATCCGTAATCTTGGGAATCGAGCCGTCCAGAAGGACATTTTCCGGCTTGATGTCCCGATGGACAATCCCCAACTCATGTACCGCCGCAATTCCATCCAGAGTGGGCAGAAAATACTGACGAATCCAGTTGATGAGAGCGTCCTCGTTGTCGCCAAAACCCTCTGCCGTCATCGTCCCCCTGAGAGTCAAGCCCGGTATGTATTCCATCACCAGGTAGTGGACCGTTACTTCTACGCCATTCCTCGTTATGGTTGCTGAATCGTGGTCATAGACCTGTGCCACGTGCGGATGCTTCACCTGTGCCATAGCCGTGGCTTCCCTGTGAAAGCGTTGAATCTCTGTCTGGATTTCATGCGGGTGTGAGAATTCGGCCAAAAATTCCGAAGAAATTGTCTTCACAACCACATCCCGTTCAAGGCTGATCTGGTGAGCGAGATATACGTCTCCTTTTCCTCCGGTTGCGAGATGTTCCAGGATTTCCCATTTGCCGTTGAGAACAATTCCGTTTTCCAGCAAAGGGGACTTAGGTCGTCCAACCATAGTAATCCCTTCAAGACCTGTTTCTTTCAAATCTCTTACCATTTCCATGCTATCATAAGCCCTTCGCAACCCGCAACCCATTCGCCACGGCCAGGATTTCCGACGCTTCATGGAAAAAGACAGCCACGGCAACGCTCATCATTCCTGCCAAAGCTGCGGGAATGAGAACAGCCAGGATGCAGATCGAGAAGACAATGTTTTGAATGCTGATTTTTCTGGCTTTTTTGCCGAGTCGAAGGGCATCAGAAATCTTCGTCAGGTCGTCCGCCATGAGAGCCACATCAGCGGCTTCAATGGCTGCGTCTGTTCCTGCGGTCCCCATTGCAATTCCGAGGGTGGCCTGGGCAAGGGCAGGTGCATCGTTGATCCCGTCTCCTACCATCGCCACCGGTCCGTATTTTTCCTCCAATTCCTTGATAGCGCTCAGTTTCTCTTCCGGTTTCAGACCTGCCCGTACCTCGTCTATTCCCAGTTGTTGAGCGATGGCTTTGGCTGTCGTCTCGTTGTCCCCGGTGAGCATCACGACCTTGATCCCCATTTCGTGGAGTCGCTCCACAGCCACTTTTGCTTTTGGTCTGAGTTCATCTCGCATACCAATCGCTCCGAGAATTCTCTGATCAGTGCCCAGAAACAGTACGGTCTTTCCCTCTTCTCTGAACTTGTCCACCTCCGGGATCGTCGGACCCTCGATACCCATCTTCTTGAATAACCCCTCTTTTCCGATCCAAATGGTCTCATGGCCAAGCGTTGCTGTAGCTCCATAGCCTGCAACAGCTCGGAAATCCGACATGTCCGCCCAGGGTATGCCCTCCTCTTCAGCTCTTCTCACAATTGCTTTCGCAAGAGGGTGCTCTGAGAACCTCTCGATACTATAAGCGTATCGCAGAAGCTCAGACTGGTTTCCGTCCGAAGCGACGATGTCCGTGATCGTAGGATTCCCCTTGGTGAGGGTTCCCGTTTTATCAAAGGCAACGGTGTGAATCTTTCCCAATGCCTCCAGATGTGCCCCTCCCTTTATGAGCACGCCCGCTTTCCCTGCTGTTCCTATACCGGCAGCCATTGCCACGGGCGTGGACATCGCCAGAGCACAGGGAGCGGCAGCGACCAAAAGTACCACAGCCCTTGTCGCCCATTCGGAAAGACCGGTTCCCATGAACAGCGGGAAAAGAAGCAACAAAACGGAACCTCCAAGCACGAGAGGTGAGTA
>JACRDE010000106.1 GCA_016212935.1 Desulfomonile tiedjei
GAGTCTTTGCCCTTATGCATAACCCCAACGCCCAAAAAAATCCGCGTGACCCGCCGCGTCATGCAATCCCCCGAAAGCCCAACCCCGAAACCCCTCGGTGTACCCGGGCAGGGGTATTTTCAGGTAAAAGCCGGGGTCCAGAGTCTGTTGAGAAGACTGGATTCCGGCCTTCGCCGGAATGACGGACCAAGAGCCAAACATCCTTAAGTTAGCGCATATGCCTCTCGCACCCATCGTCATTCATCCAGATCGGACGCAAGTCTCCGGGCTATAGATCCTTCTTGATGGTTATGCCCTTTTCTGTCATCTCTTTCAAAGCCTTGGCAGTCGTGTCCGGAGTCACTCCCTTGCACAGATCCTCAATGACGGTGACTTTGTATCCAGCGTTGGCTGCATCGATGGCTGTCGCTTTCACACAATAATCAGTGGCAATACCGTAGACGATGAGTTCTTTGATACCGTTTTTCTTAAGCATTTCATCTATCCCGGTCTTTGCCCCACCATCGTCCTGAAAGCCTGAATAACTGTCAAATTTCTTGTCCTGCCCTTTCTTGACTACGGCAACAAACAGGCTGTTGTCCAGCAGCACGTTGACATTTTCAGTGCCTTGAACACAGTGTGCCGGCCACAGCACCTGGGTTTTTCCGTTTATCTCTATGGCATCAAAGGGCTTCTTACCTTCATGATTCGTGCAGAAGGAAACATGATCTTTCGGATGCCAATCCTGTGTGGCATAAATAGGATATCCCTTTTTCTTCAGAGCTTCGGTGGCCTGCTGCACTTTGTCGACAAAAGCCTTATCAGTGCCTCCTACAGCAAGCGATCCGTTCTTCAGCGTGGTGAAATCACCTTGCACATCAACGACGATAACACCCACATTTTGTTGGCAGAATCCAGACGGAGCACTTATCAGGAAAGACATCAGGCCCACGATAGCCGCGACGACAAGAGATGATGATTTTTTCATGGTATCACTTCCTTTCCGCAGGTTGATCAAGGTTAATTGTTGTCCGGTCTTCTGACTTATAGACCGAATCACGCCGACTGACCGGCTCCATGGTCAATTCACTCTTCTTGAGTATGCCTCACCATGGCCCATATGATCAAACATAATCTCCGCGGGTTGCACGTGAGCAATGCTAATAGGAGCTGGGGAAACGTGAAGCATGAAGCGACGTGAGCGTAGGCCGGGAATCGATGGGGGCTAGTCGGGCCAAAGTTTCTACTGCCAGATTGCTGATTGGCAGTCTGTGGGGTTTATCAGCCCAATAATTAGGAGTTTTTGGGGAGTTTTCCTGAGAGGGACTTTTTGCAAAAAGTCCCTCCCCTGAAAATTCGCCGTTCCTCTCCTGCCTCTCTCCTCGCTTCCTCCCTGTCACTTCTCTTCAGCGCGGCCTTCGGCAAAGGGATCGAAGAGGGTAACGTCTTTCATTGCGCCAAATGGGCAAACCAGGCCGCACATACCACAGGCAACGCATTTCTGGACGTCGAAGAGGACCTTCAGTTCGGGTCGGGATAGGCTCAGGGCCTCGGTGGGGCACAGGCCGGTGCACGCGCCGCAGTGAACGCAAAGGTCGTCCTCTCGCCAGACTTTGTCCGCGAGAAGCTCAACCACAACCTGATGGTCTTGCAGGAACTTTATCCCTTTTTCTATTGTTTCGTCATCCCCGCGCAGCTCCAGTAGAATCCGGCCCTCGCGCCTCGGGAGTATCTTCGCCTCGAGTATGTTGAAAATAAGATCGAAATCTCTGGCAAGTCGATAAATAACGGGTTTGTACATTATGTTCGACTTGAAGATTAATAACACGTTTCGAGAAGCCATTTAGCGCCTCCATTTCCTTTCATCTATTCCGGGATAGACACGAGTTCCAAATCTCCCTGCGCGGCTATTTTGTCTCCCAATATGGCGAGAGCGCCCACAACACCAGGCACGCCCAAAGCCCATTCAACAGCGGCCTTCAGATCCGACTCCCGGTGGATTCTATTTCCGAGGCCCGTAGCCACGGCATCCGCCAATGCCACGTCAGGAGAAACTATTGTGGCCGCGTCCGCAGAACCAAGGCTCAGAGAAGGCCCCACTTTCGCCGAGGAAGTGCAAATCCCCATCGGAATGGCAGTTGCGTCCACTTTCAGCCCTACCCTGCCGCTGAACGGAGACTTACCTGCGTAAAGCCCTATTACCACCGGAGCTTGCACGTTGAGGAAAATGTCACCGCCGTTCTCCACTATTACTTCTGGCGAGAGAAGGCAAAGCTCTCGTCCCACGAACTCGGCTATAGCGCCAGCCACTGCCGCCATGGGACCGGTTCCTGCTTTTTTCCCAGCCCTGATCATCCGGAGTACTACAGGAGCATCCGAGGGGTCCTCGTCCACAGGAACAAGACTGGTCAAGAATTCAGGCCTCTTCGCTACGGCCCATTCAACCTGGGCCCTGCCCTTTCTGATGAGCTCTTCCGTCTCTTTCTCCAGTCTGGAATGCGCCTTTACGTATAGATCCGAAGTCTCGATCACGACCCTGAAGGCCTTGAAACGCTCGTGTTTGTCAAAACTGCGATACGTTCTCGGCTCGTATATGACTGGAGGTTCCATTATTCACCGGCCACGAGAGGGAATGCGCTAATCCTCAAAGCCCTCGAATTTCGCTGACGGCAGCCTGTCCTGCGGTTCTCCCAACAGGAATTCCCCGGATTTGATCCAATCCTTGAGCGTTTCGGCGATCTCCCGGGCAGCGGCGTAGCTCGACAGCGGCGAGGTGGGAATCTTCTTGCCGTCCACGTCTATTTCTCCGTTCCTGAGCTGCCCGTATGTCACGTAACCCAGAGGAGGCGAAGGTTCGCCGGACGGGTAGCTCACCCCGTAATCCACTACAGGCACCATGATTTCATCATCAGAAACCGACGTAAACCTGGCCATTTCTTCGTTGAGTATTGGAATCGGAATCCCTATTCCCACATTCAGCGAGCATCCATACCCTGTCAGAGACGCGCCCCTGAGATATTTCGGAGACATCCCCTTCATGTCCCCTCTCACTGAGATGGTCCCCGCTCCTCCCATCACTACGCCGTTCTTGGATCTCTTCACATTCGGATTATGCTGAGTTCCCGCGCCTATCACGTAACCGATCCCTCCGCCGAGGAAGATGCGCGTTCCTATCCCAATGGTTCTATAGAGCGGGTCATTCAGCAGAGGACTCAACTGACCGGAGGTGGAAAAATTTGCATTCATGCAATCCGGTCGCAGAATCCCCATGTATGTATAAATCGTCTTTTTCGAGAGGTTCACAGCACAATTGTAATTCTGATAACAGTTTCGCGGATTGAGGAGCACAGCGTCCGGAAAATCCTTGAGGGTCATCTTTGCTTCATAGCTTCTGTTGGGATAGCAGTCCGTTCCGTACGAAGATGTCTGGAGCAAGACTTCCCTTCCTGCAACCAGATCCTCGATCACGTGGCCTCCACCGTATCGGAAACGCCCGGGAAACACTTTGTTCAAAGGATCATCTTCTCGGGTCTGGGTTACTCCGATATAGCAGTCCACTGCAGCGATCCCCGCGTAAGCCTCCACGTCGTTGATAAAAACCTTACTCGCCCGCATCCTGGGTTTAGTATGCCCGAAATTGAGGAAAGCCCCAGAGGAACACATAATGCCAAATGTGCCGGTGGTGACCACATCCACTTTCCTGGCTGCCTCCACTGGACCGTATTCTTTCGTAGCCCCAATCATTTCTTCCGCAGTGACTACGACGGCAGTACCCTGCCTGATCTTTGCGTTAATTTCGGCAAAGGTTTTGTTCACCTTAAATTCAGACATTTGCAAACCTCCCGATGAGCCATTTTCCTTATACGGGGACCAGATACCGAGCTTAATCTTTTTGACTCGGCTGGTCAAGAATCATCAAAGCTTGTTGCTGAACCGTTCCGCGGCTTACTTCCTCAATCGACTGCAAGTGATCCATCATCACGGCTCAAGCTAAACAACCATGGAATCTGCGTCAACCTGCGGCGAGGTCCAAGACTACTCCTCGGACCATATACATCCTTTGTTCGCCTTTGGCCAATGCTCCCCGAAAAATTTTCATCGACAACAGCGATCTTTTGCGGCAATTCGTATATCATCTACGGATGTCCCAACCCGGTTGGGATAATTGCGTTTGATACCGATGCGCACTCAAACAAGTAACAGCACTGACCGCGGTTTAGGGCCGGTCTCTGAAAGGCAATCAGGCGGTGCCGTTCTTGGCGAAGACTTGTTCGGAACGTCGACCTCTCCGGCTTTCAAGTATTACGCACCTGTAGACGCATTGGAATGGAATTCTGCAGTGTGAACCAGAAGTTTGGTTGTTCACAAAGGAGATACTGAATGGAGGCTCGCAAGATCGTTTTCAAATCGATCGGCCAGGCAATCGAAGAACTGGATCGTCTCGGGTCGGGCAACAGTCGCATGATGGCCAGCCGCGCCATCCATATCAACGTACTTCTGAAACAAATCCCGGCTCCTGAAGCGCGTTTCTTGAAGACGGCCTACAATGACATCGGAGCGGAAGCAGCAATCAGTCATCAGGCGTATCACGAAGAGGAAGGAGCGGTCACCGACATGGTTATCATGGGTACTGTTTACCAACATCGAGAAGTGAGACGGATACTGGCGGGTAATCACAAAATACGGCATCTGGTCGAAGCGATAGAATCGGTAATCGAGGCCTCGCCTGAACTAGTTGAGAATGAATGAAGTCAAGATTTATCATTCTCCACTTCGAAGTCGAAGATTGGGGACGTCCCGGACACGGATTCAGTTTTGATCATTTCCGTGACACCTAAATCACGGATGGAATCGGAGCGCACAGCGGCTTTGGTTCCGTGGCTTGAGCTATTGTCTTGCTGCGAATCCGGTCTAAACGTCAGGTGAGAATTATATTATTACAAGAATCGTCTCTATGGAGGATCCATGTTTATGGCTGAACCGGCATTGCAGTTATTGGAACCAAAAGAACAGGTCGGCCTGATAGTCGTAATAACAGGATACGGAAAAGGAAAAACCACTTCAGCGCTTGGAATGGTTCTGAGGTCTGTCGGGCACGGTCTGCGGGTATGCGTCATCCAGTTCATGAAGGGGGACATGTTTGCTGGGGAAATCAAAGCCCTCAAGCTGCTGGCCCCCCAGGTGGAACATCATCTCACAGGTAAGGGCTTTTGTGGGATTCAGGGGAATCCATATCCCCACAGCGAACATAGGGCCAACGCGCAGTACGCTATTGAGCTGGCCAAGGAAAAAATGCTGTCGGGCCAGTACGATGTGCTGATCTGCGACGAAATCAACAATTCCCTGAAATTAAAACTCGTGGATCTCGATCAGGTGCTTGACCTCATAAATCAGAAGCCTCCGGCAATGCATCTCGTCCTGACGGGTAGAGACGCCCACCCCGAAGTGATCGAACGAAGCAACACTGTCTCGGAAGTCACAGAAATAAAACACGCTTATCGAGAAGGAATAGAGCCGCAAAAGGGCATAGACTATTAAAGGAAAATGTTCGACTGGAGCAGACGGTGGATCGGTTTTGACTGAGCGACCAGGGAACCCGGAAGGGTTCCCCGGTCAGACTAAAGGAGCGTCGGAATTACTTCGCCGCCGCATGGGTGTCTTTTTCAGGATTTTTCTTCATTATCAGATTGTTGTCGCGAACTTCAACACAGAAGTTGGCATCGCCAATCTTGCAGACAGGGGTCAGCTGGAGACCATGTTGGCTATTGAAAGCCTCCAGGCATTTTTCCCGGCCTATAATCTCCCGCATTTCCAGGCTAATTTCAACTAGTTCGCCTTCTTTATTGAAACGATACGTTGCGTAACGGAACAAATCATCGCTCCGAACTATTTCGCCTATTTCGTCACCCATATCTTCAAATGAGAAATGGCTGGGGGTTTTCTGAAGGAGGTCAAGGACTTGTGTCTTACTCATCCCTAGCTTTATGTCCTTGTAACCGTCAGGAACCTTGGCTGATGCGGACGATATACCCGCCCACGCCATCAAGCACACGACCACAATCATGGCCACGCGAGCCGTTCTGCTTTTCATCAAGATCCTCCGAATGGATGGGAAGAATTTGCTAATAATACTATTTTAATCATCAGGAGAAAAGAGAAAACTTGCGGCAGAGTACAAACTTCGCCCAACAACCGCCTGACACGAAGAATAAAGTCTCTCATTTCCCATGTACTGTATAGGAAACCCCTCAATTCATTGAGGAGCTCCAGAATTTGCCATTGGCATCGATTCTTTGAGATTTCCCGAACGCAGAAAACGATCGAAAAAATCCTGATCGTTCGAGGATTGTTCTGGATGGGAGGCCTTTCCCGGGACCGCCCTGGTAGGAGACTGCTTCCCAGCCATTGCAGGCTCAAGGATTTTCTTCACTATATTGATGGGGATTGCCAGGCCTATCCCCATATTTCCCCCGCTACGGGACAATATTGCCGTGTTTATACCCACCACCTGCCCGTCTATGTTAACGAGAGGGCCCCCTGAGTTTCCCGGATTTATCGCCGCATCTGTCTGAATAAAATCTTCATAGTCGAGGATTCCCATATCTTTGCGGCCCTTGGCGCTCACTATGCCTGAGGTCACTGTCTTCGTTAGTCCGAATGGATTGCCGATTGCCAGTACCCAGTCTCCGACTTCAAGATTCTGGGAATCTCCGAGCTGAGCATGTGGAAAATTACGGCCTTCTATCTTTATCACCGCAATGTCAGTTTTGCTGTCCGCACCGATGACTCGGGCTTTGTATTTTTTGTCCGCTTCAAGGGTAATGATTATTTCGTCAGCGTCTTTTATTACATGTCGGTTCGTGAGTATGTAGCCTCGAGAATCGAAAATAAACCCAGAGCCCAGGCCCTGTTGGCGAAATTTTCTCGTTTGTCCCGGCTGTCCGAAAAACTTCTTGAAAAAATCGTCGCCAAACAGTTCCCTGAACGGATGATTTTCGAAAAATGGATCCTTATCCGGAAGCGTCTGCCGCGCATTCATCACGCGCACTGCAGAAACATTCACCACGGCTGGCTTCACCGCCTTGACCACGGACCTGAAGGAGTCCTGCAGGTCTTTCAACCCGCTTCGAGATTGGGCATCGGAGACAGATACGCAAACGAGCATAATCATACACACAAGACCAACTCTTGAAAAAAGAGAACTGATTCGCGACTTCGATTTCAACACTATGCTTACTCCTCGGTAGTCTTTGGGACGTCAGAAA
>JACRDE010000090.1 GCA_016212935.1 Desulfomonile tiedjei
AAGTGGGGTTCGGGGAGGAACTTCTTTCAAGAAGGTCCTCCCCGATTCTTCCTTGTTTCAATGCGAACCGGTATAAGTGAATAGTTTGTCACATAATACGAACTTCCATAGCGGAAAGCGCCACAACGAAACATGAAAACGTCTCAGTAGGACCGGCATCTTACCGGTCCTAAGGTGGGATTTTTATGCGAATTTGTTTTCAAATCTACACACGGACGGTCTTTACCGCTGTTCCTGCCGGGTATCAGGTCCGATCCGCCTCAATCTGTCTGCTTTCAGCTTCAAAGCTTACGAAGAACGGGAGTTTCAGAATGCGCCACATGGAACGATTGAGGTCCTCGTTATCCTCCATACGGACCACGTACCTGCGGCTTCGCGGACCGGCTGATTCAGAATAGACCTCGGCCCAAAACACTTCCAGCTGGAAGCTGCTTCCTGCCCTAGGGTCCTTGGCCCAACCGGCGAAAGAATCATCAACTACATCCATCAACGTCCATTCCAATTTGCCGGGGATTGTCGCGAGATCGGGCTCGTTGCCAGGCTCGGACTGGTTCAATGAATGGCAGAAAACGAGATCGGAACGGTATTTTCGAACCCCAAAAAGTCTCCTGGCCCATTCGGCGAAGTAGAGGCCCACAAGTATCAGGCCGAGTCCAAAGAGCACCTCCACGAGGTAATCCAAAGCGTGAGCCTTCAAGAATACCTGGTAAGGCACCTCGGAAACTGGTCGCTGAAAATGAATCAGCCTCGAAAAACCCATCGTCAATGGAAATAGAATCAGAGGGAGGCACAGAAATCCTCCGGGCCTATTCAGGGAGCTCACTGATTTGGGGTAGTTCTCTACAAGCGTCGCCCTCGCGTTTTCACCGTTCTCGCTTACCAGCCGAACGGATGGTCTGGCCGAGGCTCCGGAAGGAGAGAGCAGTCTGCAGCCCTCTTCCAAAAGGGCAAAGAAAATTTGGGGATCCCCTCTCCCTTTTACTGCAAGAGTTTCCCGGGACCGGTAGAATTTCCGCTTCCTGATAGGAAACAGACTAATCATGATGACCAGGTTCACTATAAGGGCAAGGCCTGTAAGAAAAAACAAGGGAGCGGGTGAAGGGGTCACCATACTCACCGAGATTTGAAGACTGCGTTTGAGAATGGTAGGCAGGACTTGCATGAGATAGAATGCAGTCGCTATCACTCCGGCAAGCAGCAGTATCTTAACGGATGATCTAAATAACTTTCCGAAAAACTCGTATGAAATTGGACTTACATACCTGGCGCGACCCCAAATTTTTCCAAGAACTCGGGCGATAAACGATGAAGCTCGCCAATACTGTGCTTCCCCTGTCCTGATTGTCTCAGCCACTAAATCCGGATTCCCGAAATCCGTGGGCTCCCAACGGGGATTAAATGAACGGAGCACATCTCCCCAGCCAGAAAAAAACCACATAAGTCCGATAAGTACTGCACACAGGGAACTGACAGCGGAAATTAGTTCTTTGAATATCAGAGGAAACGAAACAAGCGTTCGCTCGGCTATATCGTTGGGAAGTGCAATGGGAAAAAAGAGGGACACTCTGAGCCACAGTTCTTTGACGTGAGAAAGACCGTTCCACGCGACCATCGCTCCGGCAATTACGAATACCGCTCCCACAAACATCTTGCCGTCAATTTGACGAAACCGTGTTTTTGAAACAAAGCGTCTCATGTAGTCTACTCACTTTCCCGTTTCAGCCTATCATCCTCTTGTGCGCGGAACAAGCTTCATCTTGCGGTTTTCGAGGTTTTATGGTATTTACACACTGTCTATACCAACGAACGAGATATCCGGACACAGACAACGAATACCTAAAAAACTCCGGAAAGGAGTAGGGCCGTGACTACGAGACGCATGGTCTTCATACTTTCTGCCGGCTTTGTTTTGAGCGTTCTCTTGCCTGCCATCTACGCTCAGGATCTTAAGAAGACCCCGCAGCAGAAATTGGACCCGGCATCTGGAAGACTCGTGGGCACATGGGAGATCTTCCGGACCAAAGAACCTGGCCAACCCTACAGAGACGGCTACAAGGGCCGTCCGTTCGTGCACAAAGGTCCGAACGCCTTTACTTTGATAATGGAATATCACGATGACGGGACATTTAAGAGAGTCTCCAGGGTAGGCGGCAACGACACCGTCCAAAATGGTAACTGGAAGCTTTCCGGAAATGAGCTCCGGCATTTGAGAAAAGGTTCAATCGATGAGGAAATCATGTACCTTCGGTTCGACTCCACGAATCAGTACACCTCAATAGAGGTGTTTGAGTCCTCAGCAGATCCCGGCCTATTCGCGCAATTCAAGAGGGCGGACTACTGAAAGAATTACCAGATTTGAGACAATAAGGAGGCTGTTCAGTATCAGGTTGCGGATCACAATGGTTGTCTAGAATGATGTTCGAGCGATCCCAGGATGCTGCTGATCGGCAAGCCGGAGACCTGGAATTTGCTTCCTGTGTCGTTCCCTCGAATCAGAATCCTCGTGCCGATTCGTTATAATACCAGTTCGCATTGAAGCAAGGAAGAATCGGGGAGGACCTTCTTGAAAGAAGTTCCTCCCCGAACCCCACTTCAAGAACTTCTAGCATTCGCCGGAATCCATATTTCTCGCTGAGAAATGTGGATTCCGGCGGTGTTAGAGTTTCTTGGAAGGGGTTTGGGGGAACATTCTTTGCCAAAGAAGGTTCCCCCAATCTTACTGATTTGAAAGCGAATTCGTATAAGACGTATGACTTATGGTAGTTCTCGAAACTTCCGTCGAACTGGCTAATTATCCTCGCCCGTATTCCCCAATGACATTCTCTTGGTGTTCCGCGTAGCCAATCCACGATTACCTTCGAGAATTCCTATAGCTTGCCAGGCAGCGTGCTCTGTCGTTGCGAACGGCACCCGGAAAGGAACCTGAACAGAGATCTTCTCAGATGGCATCAACGAACAGAAAACCCGACTGAATTTTCCAGGCCTACGTTCCGGCCTGCAGCACCAATATCGTCGCTGTGAGGCCGAAAATAATATTGGCGCCCCATGCTGCAATTACAGGCGGCACGTATCCTCCGTGCCCCAGGGATATGAACAAAGTGTGTACGACCCAATAGCTGAAAGCAACAACCAACGATAAGCCCAGCCCGCTTGCAATACCGCCGCCCCGCGGACTAGCCTTGACCGCAAAGGGCACTCTTAACGCAGCCATTATCAAACAGACGAACGGGAAAGCTATTTTGTCGTGCCAGTCCACAAGATAGCGAGAAGGAGATTGTCCCTCCTCAACCAGTTTGTCGATGTATTCCCCAAGCTGGGTAAGGTTCATTTCTTTGGCGATTCTTTCAACCCGGTCGAAATCTTCTGGGGGCTTTTTCAAAAAGCCGATCATGGTCGGGACAGTCTGTACTTCGAATTTTCCGTCATCGGTGCGGAAAGTCCGATTTACCCCGTAAAATACCCAGTGGTCGGTCCACCACTTGGCTTTGTCTGCATAAATTCTCTCCGTGAAGTTGTAATTGCCGTCCCATCGGATCTGAGAGATATGCTCCAAGGTCTTACTAGATTTTTCAAATTTCTTTACCAATGTCAGCGAATCCGGAGACCGCATCCATATCTGATCCTTCTTGAAAAAAGTGGCATCGGACTTGCCCGAGATCTCCACGTTCTGAATTTATTCGCTGTAAGCGTTTGACCATGGGATCA
>JACRDE010000088.1 GCA_016212935.1 Desulfomonile tiedjei
CAGCGTCGGCAAATCCGAGCACCGGAGGACAGTCAATTATTACCATGTCAAACGACTTGTTGCAGTTGCGGATGAATTCTCTCATTGTCTGGGATCGGAGTAGAGCAACAGGATTTTCAGGCACTGCCCCGGACATCACAAAAAATAGCCCTGGAACATGTGACGCGTGAATCACCTCATCTAATCGATCTGCTTTCCCGGTCAAGATGTTTGTCAAGCCAGGGTGCTCCAACGGCGCCTCAAGTACCCGACCGATTCGAGGATTCCTCAAATCCGCATCCAATACAAGCACCCTCTTTCGTTCAGAAGCCACTGCTGAAGCTAAAGCCATCGAAATGAACGTTTTCCCGTCGCACGGCAAAGCGCTGGTTACAGCCAAGACCATGCCTGTGTCGCGTTCCAACATCCCTGCTACGGATTCGCGCACCACCCTGATGGAATCCGTGAAAGGCGAGACTGGAAATTGGAACGGCAGGAATTCATAACGAATGTCGGACACTGTTTCCAACCCTCTGGGCATGACTAGCCTCACGTTGGGAACAACTCCGAGCACCGGTAGATTTAGTCGAGTCTTGAGTTCCTGCGCGCTGCGAATTCTATTATCCAGGAACACCCTGATGAAAACGGCTGACAGGCCGCTACCCAGACCGAGCAACAATCCGGCGACTAGTATTTTTGTCCAGTTCGGGGTCACAGGGTTCGAGGTCAGAGACGGGGGATCCTCTACGTGTACCGAATGCGGCGCCAGTTGAATGAATAACGACGCGTCCCTTACCCTTTCGCAGAGATTAAAATATACGTCAGCGTCAGCTTGCGCGGCCTTCTTGAGCACCTCGAAGTGAATGGCCAGAGACCCCGACCTGATTGCCTCCCGTTTCGCTCTCTCAAGGAGATCCAATGAAGCTGATTCTTTGCGTCTAGCTGCCTCGAGGGTATTATTAAATTCAGATTTCTCGAGGTCGGCTATGGCCTTTTCCAGAGCATATATTTTGCTCTCGTACAAGGCCAACTGGAAATGGCCCGGCCCCAGAGCAGAGCTCGCAGAAATGTACTCCCCTTTAAGGGACGCCGAACTGTCTCGCAGCTTTCGCATATATTGACTGTCTATATTTCGGGGCAATATCATTTGCCTGTGCATTGACAATGTTTCCAGATCAAGCCGCTCGTTCCTGCTGTCCATTAGCTTTTGGGTAGCAGTGTCGAGGAACGTAAAGGCAAGATCCGGGTTCTCGTCCAGAAACACCTTCGCGTGCTCTTTGCTGAAATCCACCAATTCTTTTTGAGACCTGAGCATTCGCTCTTCGGCATGTTTTACTTCTAGCCTTAGCTTCGAAAGCAGAGAGTTTACAAATTCTTCTTTCCGGTGTCTGTCCGCCTCTATGTACTCTCGAATGTAGAGCTGCAGCTTTTCCCTCGCTATAAAGGGGTCCTCAGCTGTCACCTCCAAATCTATCAGCCGGCTTCCTCTTGTGGCATTCACTTGCAGTCCTCTCCAGGGGGACTGCTGGTCCAAACCATCTGCCATGGGCTCTCCTGCAGCCCCGCGAGGCATCCCAGACGGGGCCCAAGCACCATCTGCCATTTCCTTCATAGCCTGGATCTGAGTGGCGTAAAAGAAATTAAAGTCTGGCTCTGATTCTCCGGAACCGACAATTCCCCTCCCCGAAGGTGTGCCCAATTCCATCCTCAGGCTTGCGGAGGACCTATATTGAGGAACCCGAGTGAGCCCAAATATTATGCTTCCTGCAAATATCACTATGAAAAAAGCTACCAATGTCAGCTTCTTTTCCAGAATATGCCGTAAATAGTAGCTCAAAGGCTTTGCGGAGCCCGACAGCGGTTCTGGAAAAAAGTCATGTCTCGGTAATTGGCGTGGGATCAACAGAAACTCCGCATCGCAGGCTTACAGGAATTGCCAAAAGTCTTGTCCCATTTACGGGAGTGGTACCTCCGCACCGGACTTGATCCACGGCCCAGACTCCGGATTCCTGCCTTCTCAGGAATGACGAGGAAATGGACACTGTTTTTGGCAACACCTATAGAAGGAAGAACCTTATGTGAACAGATTGTTGTCATACCAGAGCCCTCTCGGACCAAGAATGTCCAGACTCTAAATAGCACCGTTTACTGAAAACCTCCGCCAAGAACGACAACTCCGGTCGTCACTTGCTCAATGCGGCATCGGGACTTAATCCTTTACAAAAAAAAGACTACAATTTGCAGGGCTTGGAGTCAAGCAACGCGCTGAAAGCAATTATAGCAAATGCCAAAATTCATGTCCGAAAATACCCGGAAAACCCGCTTTTTGAAAAAAGCCGGTTTTCCGGACCTTTCCGGCAAACACTTTTATCATACTAACAATGTAGGTCTTTTTCATTCTGCAGGTAACGCACTAACGTGTTAACAGGAATCGGTCTTGTAACGGACAAAACTTTTGGCAAACCGTATATCGTCCTGGTTCTGACTTCGCAGGCAATCTGACCATTTGGGGGACTCGTGAGCTAAGGCCAGAAGTTGTTGATGTGGGTTTGGGGGAGGAACCTCTTACAAAAAGCACCTCCCCAACTCCCCCTCAAATGAATGCCAACCGGTATTACCGGCCGGGAACCAGCATCCAGAAGATCCCTTAAACTGCAGATTTGCCACCATCAGAAATCCAGCCGTTGTCTTTTCGCCTCTAATACAGGATCGCAGCGTATCCAACAAAGCTGGCGTTGGGCATGACGTCGTAGCTCGTGTAATATTCCAAGAGATTGCCTTTTTTCACTCCGTGTCTCAGCACCGAAGTCACAACAGACGCTATCGGACCTGCTGAGCAAGTATTATGCTTCAATCGCGCATCCTGGATTATCGCCTGTGCCTCCATTGCAAGCGCCTTATCAATTAGGGACCGGTCGTTCTCTTCTTTCACCCATTGCACAGCGGATGCTCCGCTTCCTTTGGGAACGAATCCGTAGTTTGGACCATAGTGAGTTAGGTCAGCCGAACCGATGTAAACTGCGCTCAAACCGAGCTCATTCAATAAAGCCTGCACTGCCGTGCCAAGAAGTAAGGCCCCGTCCGAAGCGGGCGAGTGCACCGCTATTACCGGTACGCCGGGGAAAAAGCGTTGGATCATAGGCAGCTGGATCTCTACAGTGTTGTCCGAAAAGCTACGGCCTGCACGTACGGCATCACGCGCTGAGACAAGTTCTTCAGCAAAGGACGAGTCAAGCGTCAACGTCCCAAGAGGAGTCTCCCACTCGCTATCAGTATAAATTATTGGGTGCCCGGAGGTTAAATGGCCGCCGTAAATCACCACCCTATCCGGCTGCGTTGATGCTGCGATAGTGCTTATTACGCGGGCCGCTGCTCTACCCGAGAAGTACCAACCAGCATGCGGCACAACTCCGCCTCTCCATAGCCCCTGGGGAGGGTTAAATCCTTTCAGGAATGCATCCATCTCGAAATTGCATTCTTCCCCCGAAGAAGGATACCAACCCACGGGCAGCGCTCTCTTTCGTGCGCTCATGATTCCCTCCCGAGCCAGCTTCCAAGTAGCCTACCTGAAATCAAGCGTGATTCAGGAAAATGCTTGTTAATGACATGATAGCACGCAATATGCCTGATCCGCTAAGAAACAGTTCATCAATAGGGGGAGGCCTTCCGCTTCCCTATACTGCAAGCAGTAATCGGGGCAACCCGGTCTATTGGTACTGAAGTCACTTTTTGATTGTTCTATGCCCGAAAGGAATTCTCGAAAATCGCGGCGGGCTGGCTAATGATTCCAGCCCGACTTCCGCAATGATATAATCATGTTACTGCGAGGAGTGGAACGACTAAGCAATCTCAGTTTTATCTTATTGGAAATTGCTTCGGGCTACGCCTCCCAATTGTAGATGTCAAACTTACGTTTTTTATGGCGAACCGGTATTAGAAAGAAATCATATGAATCCAAGTGTGGATGAGAAATCCACTCACCAATCAACTTATCAGATCGGTCTTGCAGTAGGCTCATCTGGAAACCGACGACCCCGCGTTCCAACAATTCCATTTCCTATGGCGCGAATGTCAGCGGATTTTTATCCACAGCAGCTTTGCGACGCCTGGGCCGGGATTACTCCAATTGGTGGGCATTTCCGAGGCCAGGTATACCACGTCCCCTGCACGGAGCTTGTACACCGCCTTTTCAACAGTCATCTGGAGTCTTCCGGAAAGTACGTAACCTATTTCCTCGCCCTTGTGAATGAAGAAGTGCGATGGAAGTTTGGCTTCAGGTGCGATCTCGATGAGATAGGGCTCTCCCTTCGCGTCGAAATCCACAGGGGTGAGCAGCTTTGAGAAAATCATCGCTTCAGGCATGTCGCTGAGCTTGATCTCAATCGCATCGGTAGCCGAGAACACCAATCGTTTCGCAACATCGGTCCTGGCCTGAAAGAAGGAACTTACCTCGACAGACAGCACTTCAGCCATTTTCACCAGCGCCGGCAAAGACGGATAGATCAGGTTGCTTTCGACCTGAGAAATCGTGCTGGGAGTTACTCCAACAAGCTTGGCTAATTCGGTTTGGGACAACCCTCTTTTGGTCCTGACCTCCTTCAAGCGCAAACCAAGTTCGATTTTTCCCGAAGAGCGTTTTTCGTCCTCAAAAACTACGGTGAGGTCTTTTGTCCAATAATTGAAAGGCCTGTGCATGTTGTCCAGGCTACGTTTTTCAGCCTTGAGTATCGTCAGGGACGTGGTCCCTCTCTTTATGGAGAGCTCTATGGCTACCTGTGCGATCTGATTGATATGAGCCCTCAGCCTGGACGAATGGGCATTTTTCTCCAGTATCCAATACGCTATGGTGTTCAACTCGTACAGTCGAGGGCACGAATGAGTATAGAAATTAAGTATGTGTTCCTCGCCTCCCCACAGTTCTTGCATCCCGGTTATGCTTTCGAAAACAAATCGCACGTCTCCAATCATCGAGGAATGTATCCCATACAGCGCGTCCATGACCTGACTTGCCTGGCGGGGCTCGTCCACCCGCACTATTCTGCACGGCCACTCGGGACGCGATTCGTAATAGAACCTGAGGAAGATCTCAGATCCTGCCCCTTTTCCCCAGGTGAAGCAGTCCAGAATGGTGAGTGCTGGATATTCCGCCAGCGGCCCCAGTTTTTCCAGGAGATTCCTTGGGGAGCGGTCGAAGGTAACATATATTATTGGCTTGTTCTGGGATTGGGATGCCTGAATAAAATTGAGACAGAATACCGATGCCAGACTGCCTGCGTCGTCATGCCAGACCACATTGTCGCCAATGAACAACCCCCCCAGGAGACGATCCAGTTGGCTCACGCCAGAAGCCACACGCTGTTTTCCCGGCCTAGATGCCACCATAATTGCTACCCAACCTGAGAGAAGTAATATTCTACTCGTCAAAACTAAGCAAATCCGGGGGGAGTGTCAAGAATGGTCTCGACGGACAATCAAGCGAGGTATCGATCTGAAAAAACAAAAAAAGAGCGACCAAACGATCGCTCTGCGGTAGGAGTTGCCCATGAATCGTAGCAATTAACCTGACGCCCTCACGTTATCAATTATGCCGCCGACAAAAAACACCATCCTGATTAATTCAAGACCGGCACTATTGAAATCATGCGGCCACACTACTATGAGCGCCCCTTTCTTTGAGTAATTGAGCCACTTCTACCTCATTCCAAAAATTGGCCTCAATCAAGGCTGTCCTTCCGGCTACGTCCACCACATTGATGTCAGCTCCCCTGTCCAGAAGGACCCCAACGACCTCCACATGTCCCCCCAGAGATGCCTCTATAAGAGCCGTCCTACCGTCCACGTCTGTGGCGTTGATGTCGGCATCCCATTGCAGCAATAAATCCACGATTTCCCGTTGTCCGGTGAGGGAAGCCATATTCAGTGCAGTTGCACCGAAGATATTCTCTTTGGAATTCACATCCGCGCCGTTCCTGAGCAGTAATTCCACGACTGAATAATGCCCCCTGAACGCGGCTTCGATTAATGGAGTTGCCCCGTACTGGTTTTCGTGGTTGACGTCCGCTCCCTGGGCCAACAACTGTTTGACCCCGTAGTATCGCCCGGCTTTCGCCGCCGCATTGAGTTCTTCGCCACGCCTGTTCCGCATAATGTGCGACCTCCAGCAGTATTCTCGGACTCGGAATACGGTCTGTCGGGATGCTGAGGCTGCCCTCCGAAACAGTAAGCAAAAAAAATTATTGCACGCTTCAACTACGCTCACGTGGAACTGCGATGTCACACCCCGAAAATTCCGTCCACGCTCGTGATGCTGACTCGCAGGAATTCACGTTGCAAGGCCGCGGACACTACCCGCTTCCCAACTGTTTTTCATCCCAGTTCCACGCTCAAGCTTTTCGTATGACCACCAAAACCGCTGCCGTGTCCTTATGATTGCTCTTGGATATATTCGAGGCGTTTGCCGGTCTATTTTGACTCCCCCCCTTCGTAAACGGTCTATTTGAATTTCCCGGGTCGAGTTCTCGTCCAAATTCTCGGGCCGGTCACTCGATTCACTCGGGCAAATAACTCAGCAATTTGTTTTCAAGTTCCCATCGACCGAAAAAGATGGCCTCCAGGGCCCTAATTGAGCTCCTGTCGGGCATGGTCTTATCAATAGAGGGCGGTTGTCAATGCACAGTGAGCAGTGCAAGCGATGTGCCATTATCGCGTGACAGCGGAAAATGAGACACGTTAGAGGCGCTTTCAAGGAAAATTGTCTCGGTCCGAGATCCCTGGCAGGAACAGTTGAAATCCGGGTTCGTGAGGGAAAAAAGCCCACACAAGACGCCTCGCAAGTAAAAACAGAGAATTATAGTTTAGTGCAAGGGCTTTTATTGCCCAGAAAGTAATACCCAGAGCAAATGTCACCCATGAGAGCAACCTATGGGCTTTATCCTCTATCCTGCACGCCTCAATGAAGCTGGGAACGGATTTCCCGCCGCGAGGTTCGGGCAGTCGAGAGGGGTCGAGCGCGGTAAGATCATGTGTTCTGTCCAGCTTTCGTACATATACGCGCTCAAAGAAGCCACACCCTTAGCAGAGTGCCGGCTTGTTTCTGGTGGGAAGTCACGCTGTGCAGTTCGTAGCGAATGGAATCCGTTGCCAATGGCCTCATATCGGTGCGCTCCAGAATGATTAAGCGAATGAGATTGCATTAATGCGTAAGCATTTGAGTGGTGTGGAACCGCGTTGCCCCGGATAAGTGATACTAATGCGCATTCAAAGAAGTAAGATTGGGGGGATCCTCTTTAGTAAAGAGTTTCCCCCCAAACCCCCTTCCAAAAACTTCTATCATTTGCCGGAATCCCAAATTTCCTTTCAGGAAATGGGGATTCCGGCGAGTGCTAAAAGTTCTTGAGGTGGGGTTCGGGGAGGAACTTCTTACAAGAAGTGCCTCC
>JACRDE010000110.1 GCA_016212935.1 Desulfomonile tiedjei
ATCTCGTTGACATATCCGAAATGGCGGAGGGAGACCCCGTGGAGAATTTCGAAAAGATAAACAAAGAGCTTGAACTCTACAGCCCTGAACTCATGAAGTTGAGGTGGATTTGTCCTTCAGAATCGCCGGACAAATCAAGACTCTTGCCATTGATGAAGGCGACCGCGTCACGAAGGGTAGCGTGATCGCAGCTCTGGACACCGACACCCTATTGGCCCAAAGAGGGGCTGCAACCGCGGAACTCGCCAATGCGCGGGCAGTACTCGACGAATTGGAAGAAGGCACCCGCACCGAAGAAATAGAACGGGCCCGCGCTGCATTCAAAGCAGCCGAAAGCAGAATGAAGAATGCAAAAGATGAACACGACAGATACTTGCCCCTATTCAAGGAAAAGGCTATTTCCGCTTCCACCTTCGATGCCAAGGAAACTGCCCTCAAAGTCGCTGTGGAAGATTACAACAACGCACATCATCTTTTGGTGCAACTGGAACGAGGCCCCAGGGAACAGCAGATCCGCGCAGCGCGGGCACGTCTCGATAGCGCAACCTGGCAACTGAAAAAGATCGAGCTGGATATCGAGCACTCCGTGCTGACGACGCCGGAGTCCGGCGTGATTCTGGTAAAATCCAACGAAGTGGGGGAAGTGATACTCCCAGGGGCCACCGTGGCCACTGTGGCCGCGATCGATGAGGTATGGCTCAAAGGATTCATAGGCGAAAGCGATCTTGGGAAGGTAAAATTGGGACAAAAGGCTCGGATAACCACAGACAGCTATCCGAACAAAGTCTATGAGGGTACGGTGACTTTCATTTCTTCCAGGGCGGAATTCACCCCGAAAAACGTCCAAACCAAGGAAGAGAGGGTAAAGCAAGTCTACAGGGTGAAGGTGACCATAAAAAATCCGGATCAGGAACTGAAAATCGGAATGCCCGCGGAAGGACACATAATGCCTGCCAACGGATCCGGTCAGAAATTGGGAGGGGTAAATCTTGGCAAACCTACCCCTTGAAAACAACGATGATTTTGCCATCCGCACGGAAAAGCTCTGCAGAGACTTCGGCAAAGTGGAGGCAGTCAAGAATCTTCATCTGCAAGTGAAAAGGGGCGAACTGTTCGGGCTCGTGGGGCCTGATGGCGCAGGTAAAACAACTACCATGCGAATGCTCGCGGGTATTCTGGACCCCACGTCCGGCAGCGCGTGGGTGGATGGCATCTCTATAGTGGACGATCCGGAGGGCATCAAGGAGCATCTGGCTTACATGCCTCAGCGCTTCGGTCTTTACCAGGATCTGACGGTCATGGAGAACCTCATATTCTATGCGGACCTGTTCCGGGTACCGAAAAAACTAAGGGCTGGAAGGATAGAGACACTTTTCGGGTTCAGCAGGCTGGGCCCGTTCAAGGACAGGCTTGCCGGAGCGCTATCCGGCGGAATGAAGCAGAAACTTGGGCTTGCTTGTGCTCTGATTCATTCTCCCAGGGTCCTGCTTTTAGACGAGCCTACCAACGGGGTGGATCCGGTATCCAGAAGGGATTTTTGGAAGATTCTGTATGAATTACTCAAGGAAGGCATCTCCATACTGGTATCCACTGCTTACCTGGATGAAGCAGAGCGCACTAACCGTGTGGGATTGATGCATCAGGGGAGGCTGGTTCAGCTGGGCGAACCCAGAGCATTGAAGTCCATGCTCAAAGGAATCACCATGGAACTGATCCCCTCTGATCCAGCCAAAACACGGACTTTGCTTCGCAACATGCCCGGCCTTCTGGATGTGAACATCTTCGGGGGTGGTCTCCACGTGCGAATCCCGGATAAATCCACAGGAGAGGCCATCTTGAAGCGACTGGAAGCTGAAGCCATAGAAGTGCGTTCGTTCAGACGCATAGTACCTTCAATGGAGGACGCGTTCTTGTATTTGATACCACGCGGCCAAGAGGAAGATAAATCCGGCGTCAGCGCTGAGTAGTCCGCGGAAAAGTACCCCGACTTCCCTTCACAGGAGGGTGCAAGTATAAGCCGTCGTCTAATTCCCTCTCTTTAAAGGGGGGATCTGAACCTGAGTTATTGAAAAGCCTGGATTCTGGCTTTCACCCGAATGACGATCAGCGCCTCGGGATAATGGACAAGCGTCCTAAGTCAGTAGCATTCAGATACGGCAGTTGCCAAAAAAAATGTCCGTTTCCTCGTCATTCCTGCAAAGGCAGGAATCCAGAGTCTGGACCCGGATCAAGTCCGGGGTGACGCTACCACTCCGGTAAATGGGACAAGAATTTTGGCAATTGCTATGGTTTCCTCCGTTTAAGCGAATAATTATGATCGAACAAGGATTTGTCTTGACCACGAATGAGCGTGAAATAGAGGTTTACGCGTCCGATCTCACGAAGGTCTTTGGATCGTTTGTTGCCGTGAACCATATCGCTTTCGAAGTCGAGAGGGGGGAGATTTTTGGCTTTCTAGGGCCCAACGGCGCAGGAAAGACCACTACCATCAAGATACTCTGCGGTCTGCTTAAACCGACATCCGGGGAAGCGCGAGTTTCCGGCTTGGATGTCGCCACGCAGTCTGAAGAGATCAAAAAGAACATAGGATACATGTCCCAGAAGTTTTCCCTGTACGAAGACCTTACCGTGGAGGAAAACATCGACTTTTTCGGGGGGATTTACGGACTTTCGGGTGAAAAGAAAGAAGAACGTTTTCAGTGGGTGCTCGGAATGGCCGGACTAACCGACAAAAGGGACATCAAAACAGGCGACCTCGCCCTGGGTTGGAAACAGAGACTGGCGCTCGGTTGCGCGATCCTTCACGAGCCACCGGTGCTGTTCCTGGATGAACCCACATCCGGGGTGGACCCACTCTCGCGGCGCGACTTCTGGGATCTGATCAACAATCTGGCTACCGAGGGAATAACGGTGTTTGTAACCACTCATTACATGGAAGAAGCCGAATACTGCAACAGGCTGGCCTTGATGAACAGAGGGAAAATCATTGCGCTGGGGACTCCAAGGCAATTGAAGAGAGACTGGATGCCAGAGTCCGTCCTGGAACTCGAATGCGATGACCTGATGACCGCGGCGGAATTGCTTAGCCAAGACCAAGCTTTCAGCGAGGTTGCAGTATTTGGAAATATTTTGCATTTGGTGGCAAAAGACCCGGAGGCCGCGAGCGCTCGCGCGCAAGAAACGCTGGGTGAGGCCGGCATTTCCGTTTTGAACATCGGCGAGGTAACTCCTAGTCTGGAAGACGTTTTCGTCACCCTTACGGCCAAAGACCAGGAAAATGGCTGAAATCGCGAACAGATGAACATCTATCGAACATTAGCAGTGTCACGCAAAGAAGCCCGGCAGATTATTCGTGATTCTCGTTCACTTTACCTCGCTCTGGGGATCCCAGTGCTACTGATGATTCTGTTCGGCTACGCCCTGTCCCTGGATGTAAACGATATTCCTGTTGCAGTGTGGGATCAGGACCGCTCGCCGCAATCCAGGGAGTTCTTGGATCAGCTGACCGGTTCCGGTTATTTTCGCATGGTGTTCCGAACAGAGAATTACAAAAAAATTGTCCAAGCGATAGACGACAACACGATAACTTTGGGGATCACACTGCCTCACGACTTCAGTGAGAAACTGAAAAAGGGGCGACCAACCACGATACAGGCTCTTGTGGACGGGTCGGATTCGACCAGGGCAGGGATAGCTATAGAATATCTGAAAGTCATCATCGCGACTTTTGAATCCGACGTTAAGCTCGCTGAGCTAAACAGGCAAGCGGTCCTGGCCCGTGTCAGGCAGCCCGTTGATCCCAGGATAAGGCTTCTGTACAACCCCGAGCTCGTGAGCCGCAACAACATAGTTCCAGGTTTGATAGCGATAATCATGATGGTCATTGCTGCGCTGCTCACATCTTTGACAATAGTGCGGGAGCGCGAAACCGGAACAATGGAGCAACTGATTTCCACGCCGGTGAAGCCCAATGAGCTGATCGTCGGAAAACTGATCCCGTATTTCGCGCTAGGTTACGTCGACCTGGTGATGGTTTATCTGATGGGTGAGTATGTCTTCCGAGTCCCGTTCCGGGGCAGCCTGCTGCTAATGTTTGCAGCATCTGGCGTTTTCTTGATCGGGGCCCTTTCCATCGGTTTTCTTGTTTCTGTCGTGGCCAAGAATCAATTCTTCGCTACGCAATTCGCTCTCTTGGCTACTTTTCTCCCGACTTTTCTCCTCTCGGGGTTTGTTTTTCCCATCAGCAATATGCCCGACGTGATTCAATCCATCACTTATATAGTCCCGGCGCGTCATTTGATAACTATACTGAGGGCAATATACCTGAAGGGGGCGGGGATCGAGATAATAGCATTCCCGTTGTTCATGCTGGTCGTGTTGGGCTTCCTGGTCAGTTCAATAGCGGTGAGAAAGCTCAAAAAGAAAATCCAATGAGAAATTCACCTGACAATACGATCCCTATAGATCCGGCAAATACCGCCAAGTCCGCGAGGTCCGCTGCGAATTCTCCCTCTGGGTTCTTACAGAGCTGGAGGAGAATCAGTCATCTTATCCGCAAAGAATTCATTCAGATAGTTCGCAACAAACAGAATTTCGGATTGCTGATGATAGCGCCGCTCTTGCAATTGGTTGTGTTCGGTTATGCCTCAAGGTTGGATGTGAAGGACGTAACCGTCGTGGTCGCAGACATGGACAGGAGCGCGTTGAGTCGTCAGATTGTCGATGCCTTTTCACGATCCGGATACTTCAAGATTGTGGACCAGGTTAATTCATACGACGCCGTTGACGATTACATGCTGAGAGGCACAGCATCCATGGCAATTCTCATCCCGCCGGATCTCGAACGCCAAATCCACGGATATCGAACTGCCAAGGTGGGGGTGCTGATAGACGGGGTAGACACTACCACAGCCGGAACAGTTTCCGGATATGCTCAGTCAATACTGCAGGGATTCTCGCTGGACGTAATGACTGAGCGCGTGCGCCAGATGCAGGGACATCTCTACGACACGTCGAATCCACGCATTATTATGCCCGCGGGTACCGACGCGGGTAGGGCCTGGTTCACTCCGAACCTGAATTCCAAGAGTTTCTTCGTTCCTGGCGTGGTGGTGCTGATTTTGGTCGC
>JACRDE010000098.1 GCA_016212935.1 Desulfomonile tiedjei
CGTCAGATATACGACGCGTGTGCTCACCGGACTTACCTCCGGCGAGGTAAATATACCAAAAATGTTAGAAAAACAAACTGTTAATTCAATCGCGATTTCGCGCGCTTAACGCTCAATCAAGGTTTTGCAACCGCTTCTAGGCATTCTGATTCGAAGGAAACGAGGCGACCTACTAGTTACGGCGTGCAAGTGGTTTTTTTCATCAACTATGCAAGGTATCTACGGAACCACAATTGCAAAAAACAAGCGAGTTCTACAAAAATGGGTATTGTTCGAATCATTCTTACTGGATGCCGTCACCCCTGAAGACCACACCTACAGTTTTCAATAGAATTAGAACATCAAGAGCGAAACTCTGGTGCTTCAAGTAATAAAGATCGTAGTCGATCCTCTGTGAAAGACAGGGTACGCCGCGGCTCATGACTTGCTGGTATCCGGTAATTCCGGGAACGCCCTTGAGCCTGCGACGCTGCCACACATTGTAACGTTCTACCAGGTCCGCCTGCTCGGGGCGAGGACCAATGATGCTCATTTCTCCTTTCAGCACATTCCAAAGCTGGGGAATTTCGTCCAGTCCGGTTCTTCTGAGAAAACGCCCTAACCTGGTGACTCTCGGGTCATTTTCGATCTTAAAAACTGGCTCTTCAAGAGAGTCGAAATCAACTAGCTTGTCCAAACGGTCCTCCGCATCTTGTACCATGGTGCGGAACTTGAACATGCGAAATAATCGGCCATTTAGTCCTACTCGCTCCTGTGTAAAGAACACCGGTCCTCTGCTCGTGAACTTTATCCCCGTAATGATAAATAACCATAGAGGCAACCCAATGATTAATAGAAGCGCTGCAACTATCACATCTGTGACGCGTTTGACCCATTTGTAAAGCGTATGCCGGGAAGCATCACGAATTTCTATAACAGGGGACCCATATATGCTCCCCATCTCGTGCCTCGATACGGCCACGTCCAGAGAATGAGGTACGATATAGAACGGAATTCCGTGCAACTCGCACAGATTGATCGCCGCAATGATCGATTCTTTGAGCTCCGGATTACATCCAAAGTCATGGCCGTTGGCCACAAAGAGCACCCCATTAAAAGGATTTTCTTCATAAATACGACTAATGTCACCAATCGTCCCGAGCAATGGAAGTCCTGCGATCGAAGATGATGTGTGCATCTCCTCTGAATGAAAACAGACCAAGCCGGCAATCCGCAGAGAGGTTCTCATTTCTCTTAGGCGGTCAACGAGAGTGGGAAGAGTCACGCTGGTTCCCACGATGATCAGGCGATTCAGGACAATTCCTCGGGCCCCCATCCACCGATCAAACATCACCAGAGCCACCCTGCTCAGTGTAGTCAGTCCGATGGCAAATACCAAAGCGAAGAGGAGGAATACTCTGGACACCATCATGGGACGTACGAGGAAAAGTATGGATATGGAGATTCCAGCAGCAATTACCGCTGATTTCAGCACCGTGACCAGCTGGTCATTAAGCGGAACCATACAATAGAGACACGCCTGGTACCCTCCGTCTTTCCAGATCAGCAATACCCAAGTCACGGTCATGAACGCTGACAAAAGAAAATAAACAACCGCATTAGGGACATGCGGCACGATCGGTAACAGTTGTTCCAAAGGAGTTATATCAAATCGAACAGTATGAGCAAGCCAGCACCCCATAGCGACAAGAACCACATCTGTAGCAACGAGTAACAGACTGCGATGTTGCCAAAGCAATGCTCTCGCAAGGCGCTCAGATTTCGTGTCTACCGTTTCTCCCGCGCCACTGTATCGTTGACAGATAGACTCTGCAGAATGCAGTGCATCCAATTTTCCACCCTCGAAACTAAAGAGCTTTCCGATGTTTCATTATTCTTACCATGAAAAGGTAGGGCAGTGTCAAGGCAATTAGTTAGTATTTGGCGAGTGGCGTCTTTTTTATGTCGCGATTTATCTGAGATTGGTCTCTTGGGACGGCTTCGGAATGCTCGGACATTTATACGGTTTGCCAAAAGTTTTGTTCGTTACAAGACCGATTCCTGTTAACACGTTAGTACGTTACCTGCAGAATGAAAAAGACCTACATTGTTAGTGTGATAAAAGTTTTTGCCGGAAAGGTCCGGAAAACCGGCTTTTTTCAAAAAGCGGGTTTTCCAGGTATTTTCGGACATGAATTTTGGCATTTGCTTTAGATTCCAGGACGGCGACAAACGATTGTCCCGCTTGTCTTCGGAAGCAGTGCTAGATAGATGGTCTCAAAGAGGAGAACAATGGTTTTCGAGCGATTATCCATGCCCCGTGCATAATTGAGGGCTAACCTAACGAAGCTCGGACTCAGACGCGACAATTTCTAGCAAAACGGATGAGCCGCAATCGTTAATGACTCTTACGTCGCTACGTTGAAGTGATTCGGGAAGTATTTTTACTGGATCGAAAGAGAAGACCATAGCGCCTATATCCCATGACTTGTCCGTGACTATCAATTGCGCCCTATGTTCCCAAGGCCAGTTGAGCTGAGAATCGTCAAATCTGATCCCAATTATTCTAGCCGGAGAATTCCCAGGGGGGAATCTGAGGCGCAATCGAGTAGCTGGGTGCATTGAAGTAAGATCTATGTTTAGAGCTGCTATATTATGACGCTTTTTTCCAGTCCTTTCTTCCAGGTTCGGAATTCCTTCGAATTCCCAGCTCAAATGCTGACCGGCCCTCTGCGGAATTTTCAAAGTGATAGTACGATGATCCGAAGGCAGTCCTGAGCCGTCCAAGGGGAAGACTTGCATAGAGCTCTCACTACCGGGATTGTCGACGAGCACGGTCATAGAGCGCGGACTATGACCTCGTCCCCAATCCACATCCAGGCACTTGAATCGATTAACAGCAATTCCGTCCTCATGAAGAATCGGACCGTGCCGTTTTGCTCCGATCAGAGGGCTGAAGCGAAAATCAGGGCTGGATAGCCCCCATCTCCGCTCATGGAGTCCCTCAAAGGTTGGATGGATGACCAGCGGATTGTATGCCACCGCAAAACGAAGATCTCGCCGTGGCAACCACTCTGTTTCTGTTACGGTCTCTTTCAAGACAGGGTGATAGTACACAGCGCCCAAGTTCAAAGCACCCTTGATGAAATAGCATTGCATTAGCATCATGCTTTCATAAAGGACTCGATCTCCGGACCGTGCCGCGGCCAAGAGCGTTTCAGTCTGACCTGCGCAAACCTGCAGTGGTTGCCGATTCTTGTAATGCTGACTTATTACATCTACTTGCTCAGCTCCGGCCAAGCTCAACTGTATAGCGTAGCCAGCGATCACGGCCGCTGCCACCAATGGCCATGAGTCCTGAATTCTCGGTCTTGGACCATTCGAAGCGCCCACACGGAATGATTTTAGAAATTGCCACGCATGTGCGCTGGTGGTCCACCAGGCCATCGACACTGCACCAAATAGAACTACAACAGCGGGAATCCACAGCCGCAGAAAAGTGTCACCCGGCTGTCGAGGCGGGTAGAAGAGGCTGAGTGGCAGAAAAACAGAGTATATCGCCAGGAAGACTGAAACGCGATGTCGCTGTACGGGAGAGGCGAAGACCGTACCCAAGGCCACGCAGCCCAAGAATAAGGGCAAGAGCCCGTAAAGGCCTGCATCGAGCCTCACGATTTCCACCAAAACCGTAACCATCGAAAAGGCCGCATGCCTCAGGATTTCAGTCAGGCCCGGGCTGGGAAAATACTGAGAGATGTCGTAAATCCGAGTCGGCATTAGAAGCGCCACGGCCAACGCAAGGACCACGATAGCAGCAGATGCCCACGTGCGGCGAGAGAACTTGATCCCCGAATATACTACTGCGAAAGCAGCGGCCATGACCGAATAGGCGGCTCCGATGGGATGAAAGGCGATGAGAATGACAGACCCGATCCCCAGGGTCCATAGCGCTCTACCATTTGTCGATATGACCCTTGCCCACATGAGGGTCGCCAATCCCATGCAGAGATTTGACGGCACAACAAAGTTTAACCCCGTATCGGGAAAAACCTTGAATGCGAGCAATAGGAGAGCGAAGCCGGCAGCCGGTTTACCCCACAATACAGTTAGCAGACACGCAAAACCTAGACCGAAGAGCAGCACCGCAAACACGCACGTAATGCGGTATCCTGTCATGAAATCGATACCGAAATGCTTTAGTGTCAACAGGGTGAGAGACAACCCGAGCTGGTTCGACCCGAAGATGGTCGCTGCCCACGCACGATAGGTAGCAGCTTCATGGGATGGTGCCGGGCCGGAAAACTGATCGGCTAAGTCCTTTAGAGCGAGACAATCGCCCCAGAAGCATTTTTCCATCCGCGCCGTCCGAGCAATGTAAGGAAGTGTGTCATCCGGTTCTGGCGGCTCGGATCTGCCAAAAACCGGAGTGAGGATTAGATAACCCTGAACCCCCAGCCAAATCGTCAGACCCAAAATCAAAATTACCCACTGCCATCTTGACGATAAGACGGGTGCCTCAGAAACAGACTTCATCGGTTGACCCCAATATCCGTTTCTCGGATGAAATCGATTTACTTGCGGACATGCCTTGAGGCAACGATAAACCCTTCAGTTGATAATCTTGAACAAGTAACGTAATTTAGTTGCGTCTCTGATGCAATCAACCTCGGTAACAGAACCTTGGGAAAGCGGGGCAACGATGTCCTAATGACGATGCGTCAGCTTTCTTTTCTCCGGCATGCAGGCCGGGGCGCGGAACCCGAAAAGTATCCAATGAGAGCTACAATCTGTCAAGAAAAAAGGCCTAGAACGGTATCTGGGAACGTTGCTTCAAATTTGCATCTCTGAGATTAACGAACACAGTGAACGCAAAAAACTCCGTAAGGTACGCAGCGGATTTACATCAATTATTGTAGGACCGATGGGCAGTAACCTGTTGAGCCCTGTTGTCTGGGCCGTGGAATTCTGGAATATTATTTTTTCGGAATCGGAATGGTGCTTTTGCCAAAGAACCGGGTCGTACGGCCAGTGTCGTTGCGAGGAGTGAACCGTCGAAGCAATCTGTTCTTGCCGGCTGGGCGATGGCCGCGGGCTTACGCACTCGCAATGACAGCCGTATTCTTTTTCAATCGAACAATTCCGCTATTTTTGCACGGAATCAGTAAGAACAAGGCGCGAGGGTCTTCTGTAAGTCCCCCCCGGCTGTGCTTGCGCGACCATGCCTCCTTCAATGGTTATAACTTGATCGGCGCACTGCACAGCGGCGAGTCGATGAGAGATGATCGCCACGGTCATTTTACCCTGTAGCCCTTCCAAAGCCTCAAGGATGCGTCGCTCGTTTTTCTGATCGAGGTTGCTCGTCGCTTCATCCAAAAGCAGAAGCACTGGCTTGCGCAATAGTGCCCTTGCCAGAGCGATCCTCTGACGCTGGCCCCCGGAAAGCCTGAGTCCGCGGTCCCCTACAATCGTATCCAGGCCTTGCGGCAATTCCGAAACAAACTCATCTGCCGCGGCCAGTCGAAGTGCTTCCCAGATTTCCTCCTCTTGAGCCTCAGGTCGTGCCCAAAGCAGGTTCTCCCGAATAGTTTCGTGAAACAAAACACTCTCCTGAGGAACGTATCCCACAGATCGGCGCCATGCGTGAAGCAACGCCCCATCCAAGCGTGTTCCGTCGACCAGAATCTCTCCGTCATCCGGTGTCAGCAATCCGATCAATAGATCCGCAAGAGTGCTCTTTCCGCCACCGGATGGGCCTAGGATCACTGTAGTCTGGAATGCGGGAAGGGTCAAATCGATTCCCTGAAGTACGGGACGGGTGTCAGCCTTTTCATACCTGAAAGACACGCCTCGTAATTCCACTTCCTTCTTGAGCTGGATTGGAGCAACCGCATCCGATGGGAGCGACTCGGCCGAACAGCGGAAGTTTTGCGCCATTTCCATTGCTGCTCCGTAAGCTGGCAACATGTTCAGAACACCCTGCCAGGTCCGTTGCATCCAAGAAAATTGAGGAACCAGCCGTGCGAACAAAAACACAAGGATCAACAGTTTTGCAGCAGCGATCTGCAGGATCTCAACAGCAACGTAGAAGAACAGACAGAGAACCAGAGCCCCCCCGATCTCATAGTACATTTGGGTGGAGGACAGGATTCCTGCAAATCGATTTGCCTGGGTTTCAAGCCCACCACTCAGTGAACAAAAACTGCGGATATGTCTGGCCTCGGCCCCGAAACTCTTGGCCAACTTCATTCCTCCAAGGTGCTCCATAAGCACTCCGTACAACGCTGCCATAGTGCGGCGCCATTCTTCGCCAAGACGATACGATTGCCGGTTAAGGGGACGGAGAATAATGACCAGCGTTGCAGAACTTGCTATTGCAACGCACGTCAACGGAACAGACAAAGTCAAGGCCACCCCCATATGGACCGCTACAACAAATGCAGTGCTGATGAGCATAAACAGCCCGTAGGTCCCACTTTCTACGGCATTGAGGTTTGCCGTCATCGCTGTATTGATGTCTGATCCCCTTATTTGCGTGAAACGCAGCCATTGCACCCGAGCCATGGCTTCGAACAATTCATCGCGCAATTCCCTGGTGATGGCGTGCGAAAGTTTGGAATTGAGGATGGTCGACCACCACTGCACAAGAGCGTACGCTGAAACGATCAACGCATACACGCTCAGGACAGCCGGCAAAGTCATCGGAAGCCCGGAACTTTTCCAAACGTGTTCGACTACCGCAACCACACCCGAGGGCGTTGAATCTCCAATACCAATCAGCTGGAGGAAAGGTATGAGCATCAACAAGCCCACTCCTTCTGTAAGTCCCACAGCTACTAACAGGAACACTGCAAGGATGGCCCGCAGACCTGCTCGGTGCAGCAAGTCTCTGAAGTACTTTCTGAACAGCTGGTTTCTTGGGAACTCAACTCTTTCCATGTCTGCCTGACCTATACGCAAAATTTAATCCGTGGGGCATCTCCGCGAACTCTACCACGCCCTAAATATATGAACTCGTGATGCGAGGGAAAACATGACAGAAAGAAAGCATCGTCTGTTAGAAGACCGGCAAGTGCGGACAATCGAGTGAGGGAAAAATGTCCCGGATTCCGTCAGTCATTTCAGAGACACCATTAGCAGTTGGACCACTCACTTATCTCGACTGGAACTCAAAAAGAAGGACTTTTTTCAACGACATCCTTGACTTAAGAGTAATGTGCTCGGGCCGCGTCGTCACCCGGGGGAACCTCGGATCGTCGTCCGGCGTAGGCACCGGGGTCTATAATTCATTGAAATGCTTCGATTGCGACTTCTCCGAGGTCGACGGAAAGAGCTACCGCATCAAGGAGAGCCATATTTGAAAGCGACATGGTATCACGGTCTACAGAACCCGTTGGCAAATCGAACTCATGTTCAAGCGTCTCAAGTCCCTGCTCGGCCTTGGACATCTGCACAACAAGAACCCCGAAAGCCCCAAGGCCCGGCTTTATGGAAAACTCCTGGCAGCTTGTTTGATCTAGGCTCTGGTGGTCGTTTCAGACCGTTCTTTCCCCTGGGGATACCCGCCTGGCGAGAAGGCTCCACTCATGGAAAAGTATTTGGAGAGAGACCGACCTCATGTTCCAATTCTTCCGACAAGCCATAATGACCGTGAAAAGTCTGCTCTCGCGACTCAAGCAATGGAAAACCCTGTCAAGAAAACTCGCAGAGCGACCTCTAAAACGCCTCATGAAAATGTAAGAACTGCTCAATGAATGTTACAACTGCTAGAGAAGTTAGAGCGAAGGGGGGCAACCCCCAGGTTCCAAGTCCTTCCAAAATAAATCCAACTTCGAGTATAAAAGTGGCTGGACTCCGCTAGCCCGTCGCGACCTAGAACCTAAGGCGGAAATGAAAGCCGACAACAAGAAAACCGATGAGGAACTGGCTCTTGCCGCGCGAAACGGCTCTGAGGCCGCGTTCAGCGAGCTTGTGGACCGGTACGCTTCTACGCTGTATTCAGTCGGATACGGGGTCACTACAAGTCCCCAGGAAGCGGAGGACATAGTCCAGGAGACATTCTTCAAGGCTTTCAAGCATATTGATAGTTTTTCGCCCGAAAAGGCGAGCTTCAAAACTTGGTTGATCACGATCGCGCGTAACCAGAGCATAAATGTTTTCAGCTCGCTGAAGCGAAAAGCGCTCAGGTTTTTTGACCAGGATGAAGATCAAATTCAAGACAGCGCGCACGCGGACTATCCGTTCCAGGCTCAGCAGGACCCAGAAACTCAGCTTGCAGTAAAGCAGGAATTCAGGAGAGTTGAACTAGCTCTCAAGAAGCTGCCGGAACGGCAACGCACAGCAATTCTGCTCAAGTCCCAGGAAAATCTCAGCTACGACGAAATTGCGGTTATTATGGGTGCTTCTGCTTCTTCGGTAGAGTCTTTGATTTTTCGGGCGCGACGGAAGCTCATGCAGATTTTGGAGGACTGATTTGTCTCACCTGCGCGGGTTTTTTCGGACATGGCTGTATGTTTATACAAGGGGGCAAGTCTATGAAATGCGCGGAATATAAGAAACAGATATCGTTGATGATTGACGGCGAGTTGGACGCCCGTTCCTCGGAGGCTTTGTCGGATCACTTGGCATTCTGCTCCGATTGCCGGAGGTTCCGCGAACGGCTGAATGCGGTGAATGTGGCTCTGATAAAGGCTTCGCCCACTATAAACGGATCGGTCCTGGCGGAGCGAGTAAAAGACGGTTTGTATCACAGGAAAAACCGTCGACTGCAAAGTGATTTTCCTGCGTGGGGCAGAGTGCCGGTCGTGGCCATGTTAGTGCTTCTGGCCATTGGGCTGGGCAATATGGCAGGCCGTTCTATTTCGGAGCTCTTCATCAATGGCGAGACTGCCGCATCTATCGAGTTGATCGCTCCTGATTCCGGAAATTCTTTTTCCGACGTGCTCTTGGGTCTCGGGACCGAGGAGAATCAGCAATGAAAAGGATCATTTTCATAGGGCTTTTCATTTTTTCGATTGTATTGAACGTTGCTGTGGCTGCCACTCTCGGCTGGCATATCTGGAATGAAGGTTCCTTCGGCGCCGGATCTTTGACACAGGAAGCACCTATCGTAAAAGAGGATTTGCGCCAGATAAGGCAGGCCATGTCTGCTCAGGATCGCACTGCGCTCATGGAAACAAGGCAGAGGGTGATCGACAAGAATGTGGAGCTACTGGATGTGATAGCGAAAAACCCCGGGAATCTGAGTGCTGCGGAATCTAAAATCAAGGAACTTGCCGGCCTGAGAGAACTAATGGAAAGGCAGGCACTTGCCAGGATCAGCACTGTCATGGCCTCCCTGCCCGAAGAAAAACGTCAGGCGTTTGTCGTTGTCCTGAAGAAACGGGCCTGTATGATGCCGGTGATGGGATATGGGCGGGGAGGGGGCCGACGAGGCCCTGGGAGAGGAGGTATGGAATGCCGCCCGACACCCGGCGGTGAATAATACCGGTTGAAATTCAAACGAGGAAGAATCGGATAAAACCTTCTCGTAACCTCGCACCTGGCGGGATCCCCGAACCCCACCTCAAGAACTTTTAGCACTCGCCGGAATCCCAAATTTCCTTTCAGGAAATGGGGATTCGGCAAATGATAGAAGTTTCTGGAAGGGGGTTTGGGGGGAAACTCTTTACTAAAGAGGGTCTCCCCAATCTTACTTCTTTGAATGCGCATTAGTATTACAAATTAATCCGGATCGTTTTGACCCAACAGGCCAAGTGTGGTCATCTGCCTTTTCAGGGCGTCTCGGGTCAAGCCAAGGAGGCATGCAGCTTCGTGTCTTTTCCCTCCTACTCGATTCAGAGCGTCCTGGATCAGAGACAGTTTCATTTCTCTAATTATCTCGTTATAGTCTCGTTTCATTTCTGTTCTGGAGGCCTTGTCGGAAGCGCTGTCTGCAAGCCCCGGCAAACCGAAATGCCCCAGTTCCAGTCTGCGTCCCTGTGAAAGAATAATTGCGCGCTCCAGTAAGTTCCTGAGCTCCCTAACGTTTCCGGGCCATGTATATTCGGACAGCCTTCTCAACGTGTAAGAATCAATCTCGGGAATATTCTGCAGGTGTAATTCCGAGGCCAAGCCCGATATCAGCTGTTGTACCAACAATGGTATATCTTCAGAACGCTCACGCAAAAGCGGAACCTTGATGTCCAGCACATTCAGCCGATAAAATAGATCTCTTCGGAAACGGCCATCGGGGACTTCTTGCGACAAGTCCCTGTTGGTTGCTGCAATCAACCGAGCGTCGACTGTGACAGTTTTTTCTCCGCCCACTCGCGTGAAGGTCTTCGTTTCGAGAAAGGTTAGCAACTTCGCCTGGAGTCGCAAGGACATCTCTCCAATTTCGTTAAGCAGAATGGTCCCCCCCTCGGCCAATTCAAGCAGCCCCCGCTTGCGTCTTTGCGCCCCCGTGAATGCACCTGTCTCATGTCCGAACAGTTCCGATTCGGCTAATCCCTCGGATACTGCAGCACAGTTGATCGCATAAAACGGACCACTGGAGCGCTTGGAATTCTTGTGAATGAAGCGGGCCAAGTAGTCTTTTCCTGTGCCGCTTTCTCCGGTCAGCAGAACTAGGCTATCGGTTTCCGCTGCCAAGCGAGCCTTATTCGTGGTAACTCCCATTGCAGCAGACGGGTAATCATCTGTCGGAACCGATATAGTCGCCTGAGACCCTGAACGACCTGTGATGTTACGCGAAATGCCGCAAATGCCTGTCACATTGCCTTGAGCGTCATGCATGGGGGCTTTGACGTCAAGGAAGGTCATTGGAATTCCGTTCACAATCCGGGTGTGCTCTTCCTCTATGGTTTCGCCGCGGAGTACCCGCAAATCTACTTTCCTGAGGTGCGCTGAGGCATCCAACCCGAAGAGCCCCTCGTCCGTACGCCCTATGACAGCGTCTGCTGTGAGCTCCAGTAGGTTGGCCATGCAAGGATTGACAAGCACATATCTGAGAGACTCGTCCTTGAGAAATATGCAGTCCCTGGCCGTCTCGAAGATGGCAGACAAACGAGATTCGGTGACAGCCAACGATTCTTGGATCTGAGTCCGCTCCTCGATTTCCCGACGCAATCGCCGGTTCGATGATTCGAGTTCGGCCGTTCTCTGTGCAACCCGCTTCTCAAGTTCATCATGAGCCTGGCGGAGCTTCTCTTCTGCATATTCCTTTTCTTTAAGCAGCCGCTGCTTTGTCAGGGCCTGTTCGATGACTGAAGGCAACAATTCCAAATATCTGCCATCAACATCTTTGATGACGTAATCGCTGGCCCCCAGCTTCAGCGCCTCCACCGCGACTGTTTCGTCGCCTGCTCCTGTGATCATGATCGACGCGGGCAAGGCATTCCTCGACGCTAGCGATCGGATCACCTCCAGGCCGCTGACGCGGGGCATCTTATGATCTACGATTATTGCATCCCAGGAACCACTCTCACACATTGTCAATCCCTCTGCTCCGTCGTACGCCAGATCGACTTTGTAACCGCATCGTTCCAGCTTACGCCGCATCAATATCGCCAGCCCCTTATCGTCTTCCATGTAAAGTACTCGGTGCGGCGTAGCCGATTGCATAGTTGTCCCCCCGACGTCCTAGCCCCTTTCGGGCAGAGAAATTACAGACATAATCACAGCCAGATTTCTTATGGTCTCGCAGAATTTTTCGTAATTGACAGGTTTGGTCATGAACACATTGCACCCCAAGTCGTAGCACCGGACCACGTCACCCTTGTCATCGGCGCTCGTTAAAACTATCACAGGTATCCCTTTTGTTTTATCATTAGATTTCACTCTCTGCAGCACTTGGAACCCGTTCATTACCGGGAGATTCAAATCCAGGAGTACCAATAATGTCGATGGGCGCTCAAAATCCGAGTACATGCCTTCCCCAAAAAGGTAGTCTGTCGCCTCCTTACCATTTCTCACAATGACCAGTTTATTTGCGACCTTTTCCCTTTTCAGGTTCTTCTCGATCAGGCGAGCGTGACCAGGGTCGTCTTCGACAAGCAAGATTGTCACTGGATCAGGCATGCTTATCCGGACTCCTTTGAACCCAAGTGGTTAGAGACGGTAAACGTGAAAGTTGACCCTATCCCAGGTTCTGACTCGCACCAAATGCGCCCTCCATGGCGCCGAACCAAGGCCCTTACGTACGCCAAGCCTAGGCCTTCACCAGGAACGTCCTGGCTCTGACCTCGTTGGAAAACCTGGAATATCTGGCTCAAATAGGCAGATTCAACTCAACGACCTTGATCCAGTATCACAAACACCGTCACGTCAGGAAATCGACAACCGGTTATGGTTATATGCTGTGGACGTCCGGGAACACTAAACTTGAATGCGTTAGTCAACATATTTGTC
>JACRDE010000115.1 GCA_016212935.1 Desulfomonile tiedjei
GAAGATTGCGCAAGGGGATTTTACACCTATTCCCGAAGAGGAATCTCATTCTGAAGAATTTGTTCCATTGTTTCGAGCGTTCAACAGAATGATCAGCGAACTTGAGGAGCGACAAGAGCAACTTCTCCAGGCTCGGAAGATTGCGGCTATCGGTACCTTTACGTCAGGAATAGCGCATGAGTTAAACAACCCTGTAAATAACATTGTTCTGACGGCAGAGTCTCTCAAAGAGGATTTCGATGAAATAGATGGCGAAGAAGCTCTCGGGATGATTCAGGACATTCTAATACAATCGGAGAGGGCTTCCGAGATAATCAAGAATCTGCTCGATTTCTCCAGATCGGAGCGCCCTGAAATGACTTCGGTCTCCATTCCCTCCATAATTCAAGACACCATGAGACTGGTGCGAAACCAATTGCTCCTGTCCAGTGTGGATGAAGAAACCAATATTTCGCCCGGCCTGCCGTTTGTGTGTGGGGATTACAAGAGCTTGCAGCAGGTATTTTTGAATCTCTTCATAAATGCAGTTCACGCCATGCCTGAAGGGGGAACACTCAGCACCAGAGCTTGGGCCTCCGATGACGGAGAGTGGGTAAAAATCGAGGTAAGGGATACGGGGATAGGTATTGAGCCGGGGGACATACCGCATATTTTCGACCCTTTTTTCACAACCAAAGAAGTAGGTAAAGGAACGGGCTTGGGGCTGTCGGTCACTTACGGTATTCTACAAAAACATGGGGGCCGCATAGAAGTGCAAAGCGGGAAAGGAAAGAGTACTACGTTCGTCATCATGCTGCCTGGCGAAAAAGAGAGATGTGTTTTAAATGGAAACGGAGAATCTTATGCGAGTGGCCATCGTCGATGACGAGCCCATTGTCCGAAATCGACTTCAGAGCGCCCTGACAAAACAGGGCTACGCCCTAGAAACCTTCGGATCAGGTGAGGATTTTCTTGAAAGCCAGGAAGCATGTCAGTTCGACCTTGTTTTTTTGGACATGAGGCTTCCTGGAATCAACGGCATTGACGTACTCAAGACCGTGCAGTCCCGTTTTTCACAAACAGAGGTCATTCTCATCACGGGTTACGCCTCCATCGATTCCGTTATCGAAGCTGTAAAGCTCGGGGCTTTTCACTATGTCGCCAAGCCACTAAAGCTCGACGAAATAAGGCATCTCGCAAACAAGGCGCTTGAGCGCAAACGTCTGCTGGACGAAAACCGCGAACTAAAAACACAGATCCTAAATGATTATGTATGGGGAGAGATGATCGGGAACGGCCAACGAATCAAGGAAGTCTTCGGCATGATTTCCAAGGTTGCCCCCCTCGATTGCAACGTTTTTATTCAAGGCGACAGCGGCACCGGCAAAGAATTGGTGGCTCGTTCAATCCACAGAGAGAGCAGACGGAAGGACAGGCCTTTCGTCGCATTCAACTGCGCCGGGTTTGCAGAGGACTTGATAGCGAGCGAACTCTTCGGTTACCAGCGGGGAGCCTTTACAGGTGCGAGCGCCACGAAGATGGGAATCCTCGAGACTGCCCACGAGGGCACGGTCTTTATGGATGAGATCGGTGACATGCCTCTGTCTATGCAGGGCAAGCTGTTACGGGTTATCCAGGAAAGACAGATCATTCGAGTCGGTGCAAACAAACCTATTCAGCTCGATCTCAGGTTCATCGCGGCTACCAACAAGGACCTCAAGCGCGCCATATCAGAAGGCCGGTTCCGAGAAGATTTGTATTTTCGGCTCAATGTGGTTCAGATTACGCTTCCAAATCTCATGGAACGCAAGGAGGACATCCCGATTCTGATCCGACACTTCATAACTAAATATTCCCGCAAATTTTCCAAGAGAATTTGCGGCATCGACTCAGCGGCTCAGAAAACTCTTTTGGCCTATACGTATCCAGGGAATGTCAGGGAACTGGAGAATATCATCGAGAGGGCGGTTGCTTTGGCTGAAACGGAAACCCTTACCGTCAAAGACCTTCCCGCCGACCTGCGAGACTATTCGGTTACCACTTACGGGAAATGGCTCACGTGGCAGGAACGCGAACATGAATATCTAAGAAAAGTCCTTGAGTACACGGGCCATGATTTAGGTGAGACTTCCCGCATACTGAAACTTCCCAGAACCACCTTGTGGAGAAAAATGAAAAAATACGGTCTGTCCCGCTCCCATAACAAAAACTGCCTGACGTGAGATTTTTCTCTCAAAAGTCCGCTCACGGACATATATTTGGGTATCCACAAATAATTCCATTTTGAAACATCATTTCCTCTTGATCCCGCCCGTGTTTGCACAGCCTTGTCTCTCGCTTATTTCATTCTGAAATACGGAGCTGTGCTGAACTCCACCTGCCAGCGGAATTTAATCATTATTTCCCCAAGGTTACGGTACGGCACCAGAATTGCTTATGCAAACGGAGACTTGGAGACTGCGCTATGGGCAAAAGAGTACTAGTGGCGGTGGACCTGCATTCAGCCCCTGAAGCCTCGATTACTTACGGAATTGAGTTGGCGGCCAGGATCAAGGCGCCGTTGAGTCTGATCGCAATATCTTCTTCGAGACCTCAGGGGAAATCGGCTGCCCGACTTTCTTCCTCCAAGAATATCGATACTGTAGAGGACAAATGGATGGATCGTGCGGCCGCTGAAAGCCAACAAAAGGCTGTGAACCTGGAGATATTTGTCGCTTCGGGTCGCTTCTTGGACGAACTCATTCGATTCGTGCGATCGCAGCCTACGATCCATTTCATCGTCATGGCTGCCAAGGACGGCTCCAAGTTTACTTCTGCTCTCGGGCGGCTTCGCGAGGAATTTGACGGTGAAATCCTGCTGGTGGAGAAGGCAGGAAAGGTCACTCGGGTTTCCGATCTTTACGTTCAGAGTTCATTGTGGGAGAACTCAGCATGAGTTGGAGCATTTATCTGCCTATTGCCGGGAATAGCGTAAATGTCTTCATTCTACTCGGCCTGGGAGGAGTTGTGGGATTTCTGTCAGGCTTGTTCGGAGTAGGTGGAGGCTTTCTTATGACGCCTTTACTTATGATGGTTGGTATTCCGCCTGTTGTAGCTGCGGCATCTGATTCGAATCAGATTGTGGCCGCGTCCACGTCAGCAACATATGCTCATTATCGTATGGGTAATGTCGATTTCAAAATGGGCCTGCTGCTTCTGATCGGTGGAGTCTTCGGAGGAACCCTCGGGGTACAACTGATCAAGGTTCTCAGAAGCCTCGGCAACGCAGACTTCGTTATCAAGACAACTTATGTCGTGATGCTGGGCGTGGTGGGCTCTTACATGTTCATGGAGAGTCTTCAGAGTCTCAGAAAGACTCAGGTCGAGACGGACAAAGCGGAGCCGACGAAGCCATCTTTCTACGCAAGGGCCATTCGCTCCCTTCCTTGGCAGATGTCGTTCCCTAAATCGGGGGTGACCCTTTCCCCAGTGCTTCCACTCATACTAGGTGCACTTGTAGGAATTCTTGCGGCCATCATGGGTGTAGGCGGTGGGTTCATCATGGTTCCGATAATGGTGTACCTTCTCCGAATGCCGATGCATGTGGTGGTCGGAACGAGTCTATTCCAAATACTTTTCACATGCATCAATGTTACCGTCATGCAAGCTGTGAGTAACCACACGGTGGACGTTATCTTGGCTGTCCTTTTGCTGCTTGGCTCTACCGTGGGAGCTCAGTTCGGCGCTCGTTTGAGTCAAAAGCTGAAAGGAGACCAGCTGAAAATAGTCTTGGCTTCAGTAGTCCTCATTGTGATGATCCATATGCTTGCGGCTTTGACAATTTCTCCCGACGTTATGCTGGCATACAAAGGAGGGCACTGAATTGAGAGCGAGGACCGCATGTTTATGGGCGCTTGTGTTGTTGGGACTGGCTCTTCAGGCTCTAGGTACTCCGTCGTGTGCAACAGCGGAAACTTCAGATCTCAGCGTATCACCGACTACCCTTGATATCAGGGAGTCTTTTCGAGGAGCACCGGTGGCAATCTCCGCAGAGATCCCCCAAGGGGCAAGTGCGGTTCTGGAAGTCAGGGGTGTCGCCCACGAGGACCATCTTCTCAGGCAGGGACGCAGAGGGGGCCTGTGGATGAGTGTTGGTGAGGTTACAGTCCACGGTGCGCCTTCGGTATATTATCTTCTGAGTACACTGGATCTGCATTCCCATTCGGACATTGCGTCCCGATGGGGATACAACGCCTTACAAAAACAGACAGAGTTTCAAGGCGCCATTCCCAGGGAAGGTTCCGGGGAGCTATTTGAGCAGCTCGTGAAGCTTAAGGAAAACGAAGGGCTATACGGAGTCTTTCCAAAGTCTCTCAAATTGACAGGCACTTCCAAAGATAAGTCTACACTCGAAGGGCAACTCACATTTCCAAGCAATATTCCGCCGGGAAACTATCGCATAGTCCTGTCGGTCTTGAATAGTGGAAAATTATTGGAACAAAAGTCGTTCGAGCTTACTGTCGAGATGAGTGGGTTGCCGGGACTTTTGGCTTCTCTGGCTAACGAGCATGCGGCCCTCTACGGACTGATTGCAGTTGTGATCGCCATCGTTACAGGGTTTGTGACGGGTTTTCTATTCAAGAGCAAGGGCGCTCACTGAGGAATAGGCGTATCTAGCCCTGGTCATCAACAATCATGACGCGGATGCCAAGGAGATTTTAAAGTGTGGGTCTGCTTCAAAGAATTCATGAACCGACTTTTCGCTGGGAGACGAGATGCCGTGTCCTTTCCGCAGATCTTTGAACAGTTCCAGGCATTGCTGCAGAGTCATCAGAAGGCCATGGAACTGATTGCAGGTTTGGGCGAGAAGTCAGGTGGAGACTACATCTTTGACCGCAAGTATCTTGTCGACACTATCCGTGAGCTTCAAGATCTTCTGCTACGCATGGTGAAGGGTCTCAACCTCATCGCGTCAAACAGGTACTTTGAATTGTACCAGAGTCTGGATCGAGTGTTCCTCCCTATGGAGGCGGAGCTGAGAGGTCGATTGATATTATCGGAAGCTCCGTATGTAATCTCATTGCAGAACGCTCCAGTGGACAATCCTGAACTAACAGGAGGAAAAGCCAATACGCTCGTCGAGATTATTCACAGAATCCATATCCCCGTGCCCAGCGGTTTTGTGATTACGAGTGCTGCCTATCATAGATTCCTCGAATACAACGATCTTGAGGATCGGATACATACATTGCTGGAAGCATGGGTTTCAGGGGAAGAGCAACTAAACAGAGCGGCTGGCCAAATTCGTTACAGCATATTGGCCGGAATCATCCCTCAGGATCTGACGCGAGAAATCATGAAGTATGCTCATGAGACACGCAGCACCTGGGCAGTTCGGAGTAGCGCATACGGTGAAGACGGGGAATTATCCTTTGCAGGGCTGCATGAGAGCGTTTTGAACGTCCTTCCAGGAGAGGTTCCAGAGGTTTACAAGAGGGTGTTAGCCAGTCTTTACTCTCCCGAAGCCCTTACCTATCGCCTCAGGATGGGCATGCTTGGGGAAGAAGCCGCAATGTCGGTACTGTGTCAGAAAATGATTGAGAGCAGAGCGAGCGGAGTCGTCCAAACCGTGTGTATCGAGCAGTCAGACACCGATTGTCTCGCGATTCACGCTTCGTTCGGATTGGGACGAACAGTGGTTGAAGGACGAGACTCCTTGGACAAATACCTTATCGAAAAACACCCACCTTTTCGCGTAAAGGTCAAAGACATACCCAGAAAGGAATTCGTGGTGCGGCTGGCTTCCGGAGGTGGAGAACAAGAATCGCCTCTTGATGAAAGCATGCAGACTGAGATGTCCATTGGCGAGGAGACAATACATACCCTCACGAAATGGGCGATGGCTTTGGAAAGATATTTCAAGCAGCCACAGGAAATGGAATGGACTGTCGATGGGGCAGAAAATTGCTGGCTTTTACAATCGCGACGTCTTGTGATTCCCGAACCATTTGAGACCACCGGCGAGGACATCTGCGAGTCATGTTCGGGCTATCCGATCATTATCAAAAACACGGGTGTGGTAGCGCATTCTGGAGTCGGTTGCGGTCCTGTGTACACAGTGCGAGCTAACGAGGACATGGACAACTTTCCGGAAGGAGCGGTTCTGGTTACACGTTACACTGCGCCGTGGTTAGCGCAGGTTGTGCCAAAAGCGTCGGCCATTGTTGCTGAGCGAGGTTCAGCGGCCGGACACCTTGCTACAATTGCAAGAGAGTTCCGCGTGCCTACGCTCGTTAGCGTGGAGGGTGCCGCTGCGGTTCTTCATGATGGCATGGAGATCACTTTGGATACCCATCACAGGCTGATTTACTCGGGACAGGTAAGTGAGCTGCTTCGATATGAATTACTTGAATCAGCTGTTTTTGAGGAATCTCCTGAGTTTCGCCTTCTGCGGCGTCTTCTCAAGCGAGTCGCTCCCCTTCATCTTATTGATTCTCAATCCCCCGAATTTACACCGGAAGGATGCTCCTCCGCTCACGACATGATCCGGTTCATCCATGAAAAGGCTATCCAGGAACTTATGGATTTTTCCACTGGTCTCCAATGCTTCAAAGAGACCAAAGTCTGGACCCTGCTTTCTGATGTCCCGTTGGGACTGAAGATCCTGGATCTGGGAGGCGGGCTCGCCCCTGATTTAACCCCCGACAAAGTCCGAGTTGATGATATCGAGTCCTTACCTCTCAAAGCGGTATGGACAGGTCTTTCTCTGCGAGATGTGTGGAGTACTGAGCCCGTCGATGTGGATTTCAAAGGATTGATGTCCAGCCTCACTCGACACTGGGATGCCACGGGGGGAGGCGCTGTACCCTCAGGGTTCAACCTCGCTGTTATTAACAAGATATACATGAACCTTCACCTTCGTCTCGGGTACCACTTTAACCTTATAGACGCGAGAATGGATGATGAGCCACAACACAACCACATCTATTTTCGATTCGTCGGAGGAGTCACGGATATAACTCGGCGATCACGAAGGGCTCAGGTACTGGCCCAGATCCTCACTGCCTACCAGTTCCACGCTGTTACCAAAGGAGACTTGGTGGTGGCTCGACTTCTTCACCTACCCAAGGAAGAAATTGGCCAGCGGTTGCAGGTTCTTGGGGCTTTAATTGGCTTTACGCGACAATTGGACATTCAGCTGAGGAGCGATCAAGACATTGCGAGGTTCATAGATGAGTTTTTCAACCGACACGCCCATCTCGCGCAATCCCTCATGTGAGGAGGAGACAATGAACTCTAATAGAATCAAAATCATGGTGCTCGACGATGAACCCATTGTCTGCAAGCGCCTCAAGCCTGCCCTCGAAAAGCAAGGCTATGAAGTTGATGCATTCACGCAAAGCTCGGAAGCCATGGAACAGCTCAAGCAGGTTGAGTACGACATCATCATTACCGATTTGAAGATGAAGGGTATCGATGGGATGCAGCTTCTTGGAGAGGCCAAACGTCGCTCGCCGAAAACTGAGGTGATTGTGATAACAGGTTTTGCCACTATGGAGACTGCCAAGGAATCCTTTCACAAAGGCGTGTTCGACTTTATCGCAAAACCGTTCAAATTGAGCGAAATTCAAGAGGTTGTTAATCGAGCTGAAGCTAAAATCAGGCGCTCTTAGAAGAGCTAGCAGTTACAAGTGTCCCGGCAGCAGTAATTCGCGGAGACAAATCCTCAAAAGGAGGAATTCAGCCTGATCAAAGCTTTGGTATCAGTTGAGGTAGATTTGCCCTCGAGCGTAGCCATACGTTTCGCGTGTCAACTCGGTGAGTTGATGGGCATAGAAATTCTACCGGTATATGTTAAGGAATCTCCTTCTCATGAAGCCGTTATGGGAGCAGGCTGGGTCAGCCGAACCTGGGAAAAAGAGATGGTGCAGCAAGGCAAATCAGAGATTGCTGAATTAATCATTGCAGAAAAGGACTTCTGCCCTGTACTCAGGGATCCAAAAGTGATATATGGCGACAGGGAAGGTGAGCTTCTGAAAATTTCTCAAGCCGAGGAGTTTGATTTCTTCGTTGAAGGAGCGCACTTCGCCTGGACAGCCAGTGATCTTTACAAAAAGCTCCATACCAAGTTTTACCAGAGAATTCCTTTTCCCGCTATCCTCGTGAGAAATCTGAGAAAAGTCAATCAAGTCCAGCTCCTTTGCTTAGATGTCAACGGAACGCATGTCTTGACCAGCCTTTTTCAAAAAATTTGGAAAAACTGCTCAGTACCCTTATTGCTCAATTACCGGAGCGAGGCCACTGGCAAAACCGGAAACAGCGAACTTCGAGAAGCGGTCGAACAAGCCAGAGGCATTTTGACGGGATCAGGTTGCAAGGTATCTGTCCAGGAAATTACTTCTCCAAGGACCGAAATAGGTTCAGCCGAAGTCTTGAAAGACTCTAGCTTGGTAGCGATTGCAGTGGAGCGAGGCTTCAAGAAAGATAGCTCCGAACTTCAATGGCTTAGTGAGGTGACAACTTCATCATTGCTAGCATTCCATTGGGCAGGGAACGAGGTCTTGATATGAGAATTCTTTTTGCTGGAGATGAGCACCGTTATAGCGAATACGCCCTTAACGAAACGATTAAATTGGCCAAGAATACCTGGGCCGATGTCTCTATACTGGGTATCCAAGCTGTCTCTCATTCAAAGGACGCAGCGAGACTTGTGGTATGGCCTGCGGATCTACCCGTCGGTACAGCCTTGCGACACTACCGGGAAACATTTCTCAGCAGTTGGAACAGGGTAGATTCGCCCTATGAGATGCAGGATGTGAGGTATGAATGGATACCTGTGAAAAACGGTCGCTGGGAAGAAACGAAGGTGATGAGGGGCAGCAGAAAGGATTTCAAGGTCCGGCTGAGGATTGGGAATCCAGGCCCGGAAACTTTGGAGGAAGCCAAAGAGGACGGCAGCGATTTGATAGTGCTCGGTTGCACCAAAGGGGAAAGCTGCGTTTGGGAACTGTCCAGACCTGTGCCTCAGGAAGTTGTCAATGACGCCAATTGTTCGGTTCTCCTGGTGAAGGAGGAACAACCCGTCACCAGAATACTTGCATGTCTCGATCAAGGCTATATAAGCCAAGAATCGCTCGAAATTATCAACCAGATGGTAACGATTCATGGAGCTCAACTGGAACTGGTAGGGCTCAGCCAGAATGGCGACATGAACAAGGCTGTATACACGAGTTTGATTGAGATTGGGGACTACTACAGCGACAGGGAGGTAGAAATTAAGACCCGCCTAACTGACGTTTCTGATTTTGAGCACTTCATAAGCCGAGAAATCCGGCAAGATTTGCTAGCTCTGTGGGTGGGACAGAAATCTTTGCTGAGCCGCTTCTTTTCACGTGATTGGGTTGGCAGATTCGTAAGCAAATGCCAGTCTTCAGTACTGGTAATGCGATAAGCCCTTAATTCAGGATGCGCCAATTCTGGTCATTATTGGTAGAACCCCAGACTATCCCTGTTTAGACCCGGAGGTTTTGTAATGAAAGTGCTTGTAGCCGTAGATAGGAATGCTGAAACGTTTGTGGGCCTGCGCTATGCTTGCCATTTACTGGAGAGTTGCTATGCGAAAGTTGATGCTCTTCACGTCACTCCGGATTTGAAGGATATAGCTGCAGAAAGCTACGCCCCGTTCCTCAGCAAAGATGGATTGGAAAATGCCATCAAAACTGAAATCCAACAAGTGGAAGAAATGTTTCGCGAGGCGTTCCAGCCGTGCTTGCCTACGAACTTGCCATGCGCCCTCCAGATCACCGCTGGAGACCCGGCGGACGAAATATTAAATGTCGCCCACAGCGACGGGTACGACATGATTGTCCTCGGATCCCATCAAAAGTCTTATCTCAGGGGCCTCCTCCTGGGGGCGGTTCACGCAAAGATTCTTCATTATGCCGAACAACCTGTGCTGATTGTTCGCCAGTTCCGCGAGATTCATCGAGTACTCGTAGCTTACAGGGGATCACACAATGATGATGCCTCACTCCGCTTCCTCGGACCACTCTTGGCGAACAAAAATGCAGAGATAACCTTGTTGCACGTTCAAGAGACAGGACAGGGCGAGAGTGACGAATTCGCTCGGGCATCTCTCCAGAAGGGAGCTCAGATCCTGCGGGACTTCGACTTCGATCCTCTCGCGAGAATGGCCAAAGGCGACTTCGTTGAAGAAATTTTGAAAGACGTTGCTGTAAACAGACACGATTTGATCGTCATGGGTGCCTATGGCCACAAGCGGCCGAAATATTTGCAACTAATCAGCGATGAAGCGCATAACTTGGCTCGGTTAACGACTCGTCCGATCCTGGTATTTCGAGAGACGATAGAGGTGAGAACCGCCTGATATCCTGGAAATTCTGACAGACTTAGCTTGTTTTGTTGCAAAAGGCCTTAGTCCTGTCATGGGGTCCAGGACACGCTGTCAGCCGTGAGCAATTTGGTTGATGGGGGCCGGCATGATCTGGAATCCTTTAGCGAAACAGTGTCTTCCGACTTACCTTCAATGAGATGGCAGGCTGGATTTCATGCCTATCGGCGGTTTGCGGATGATCCATACAATCCCGACAAGAGCTAGAATAATCACGGCTTCAAGAAAAAACACGTCATTGAAAGCCAACAATGAAGCCTGGCGCTGCATTTCGACATAGATTGCTTGTTCAGCCAGTTTTGCGTGTCCCGCAAAAGCTCCCATGTGCTGATCTAAGAAAGATTTCATCTGCTCCAGAGGAAAGGTGAAGGAGGGATTAAATGCGGATAGATTTTCAACTAGGCGAGATTGATGGAATTGTGCCCTCCACTGGAGCATTGTGCTTACAAACGCAACTCCAAAAGATCCACCCAAATTTCTTAGAAGATTAAATATGGCCGAAGCATTATTCATCTGATCTCGTGGAACGTAAGCCATTGCAGTGAAGGTAACGGCCACAAAAATCAACGGCATACCAAGGGTCTGAATAAATCTGCCCATAATCGCCGTATAAAGGTCTATTTGGCCATTGAATTTCGACATGTAATAAAGCGAATATGAAGTGACCATCAAACCTCCGGCCAACAGGAGGCGCGCGTCTATTCGTTCGGTCATCTTTCCTGCCAGTGGTAGCATGATCAACAGAAAGATGCCTCCGGCACCTAACACCTGGCCCGCAAGGAAAGCCGTGTAACCCATAAGGGTCTGAAGGTAAAGGGGAAGAAGAACAATGGAACCCAAAAAAGCAAAAAAAGTCAAAAACATGACCACATTTGCTGCGGCAAAACTACGGTCATTGAAGATCGTGAGGTCCAGTACGGGCCTCTCTTGACGTAGTTCCCAGAAAATTAGTCCTATCAGACACACGACTGAGATGATCGCGAGGACAACAATAAGATTCGATTCGAACCAATCTTCTCTCTGCCCTTTATCCAACACAACTTGTAGACTGCCCAACCCTAGGCTCAGGAGGGCTATACCCGCGTAATCGATTCTTTCACCCTGGGTCCAACGTTCTTGATAAACCGGATCAAACACAAACACTGAAATCATGCTCAATGCTATGATGCCCACCGGCAGGTTTATGTAGAATATCCAACGCCATGAATAATTGTCGGTGAGATATCCGCCGAGAAGTGGTCCTAGGATAGGGCCTAGCACGGCTCCCATTCCAAAGATGCCCATAGCCATGCCTCGTTGCTCGGCAGGAAAACTCTCCAGGAGAATCGCCTGTGACATTGGTTGGAGTCCTCCACCGCCAATCCCTTGGACTATCCGGAATACTACTATTTCGGCCAGGCTAGTTGCCGAACCGCAGAGGACGGAGCTTATCGTGAATATTACTATCGAGATCAGGAGGTATCTCTTACGTCCGAACCGCCTTGCCAACCAGCCACTCATGGGAATAACTATCGCGTTGGAGACGAGATACGATGTCAGGACCCACGTAACTTCATCCTGCCCAGCCGAAAGGCTGCCCTGAATATATGGCAGAGCGACGTTGGCCACACTTGTATCCAAAATTTCAATTAGCGTCGGGAGCATCACTGTGAGAGTGATGAACCACTTGTTAGTCTCGGGCCTGTCCATGGTTATTGTCTAAAGTCAGAATTGTTGGAATGACGCTCAGGCCGATCCTTAACGTCGGTAACCCATCCCAAGCTTGTTTATTGATGGTGATTTTCACTGGAATGCGTTGGACAACCTTAACAAAATTTCCGGTAGCATTCTCTGGCGGGAACAAAGAAAACACCGCTCCTGTTCCCGCCATTATTGAATCGACTTTGCCCTGTATTGTGATGCCAGGATACGTATCGACTTCAATCTGCACGGGCTGTCCAGGGTGAACGTCCGTCAGCTGGGTTTCTTTATAATTTGCAGTGATCCATACCTCTGGTGGATTCAACGGTACCACGGCAAATAGCTGCTGACCTGGAGAGACGTATTGACCCGGTTCAATTTTTTTCTGAGTTACATAACCGTCAGTAGGAGAGACAATAGTCGTATAGCTCAAGTCCAATTCCGCCCGTTTCACTTGTGCCTCTGCCAGCTTTACCTTCGCCTTTTGCGCCTCCGTCTGACGGGCCTTGATTTCAGCCTGTTCCTTTCCAGTGGCTGCAAGAGCAACATTAGCCTCTCTTAACTGAATATCCGCTTCTTGTGCCGCTCTTTGCTTCTTCACGGACTCAAGTCTGGCTCTCGCCCCTTGAAGCTGAGCCAGCGCCGATCTGTAGCTCGTTTCTGCATTATCGAGCGCCTGCTGCGAAATTGCTCCGCTCTTTCTGAGGGCAGTGTTTCGCTCCAAATCTACGGTGGCAAGCTTAGACTGCGCCTCTAAGCGCTTTACCTCCTGAGATGCCGCAACCTCATCCTGAAGAAGTTGCTCCAGAGTCTTCCGTAGGCTTTCCAACTCCGCCTTTGCGCCTTTCACCTGTTCAGCGGTTTGGGTAAGCTGCAAAGGTACGCCCAACTCCAATGAGGTCAGGGTAAACCGGCTCTGGGCCAGGCTGGCCTTTGCCTGGGCCAAAGCCACCTCGTATGGCGTCGGGTCCAAGGTGATCAGAGGTTGTCCTTTCGTCACGATCTGGTTGTCGGTTACCAGAACCTTCGTCAAATAGTCCGAGACCCGTGGAGTGATAATGAAGATATGGCCGTCCACAAATGCATCGTCAGTAGATACCTCGCCTCTCGTCAAAAAATAATAAACGATGCCGCAGGTCAGAATAACGACGAAGCCCACTACGACCGCAAACCATTTGTATGATCTCCAGCTAAAATACATGTCGATTACGACCTCTTCTTCAGAACCTGTCGAGCGCTACAAAACCGTTGCCCAACATCATGCTTACTACGAGAGGCTTCCCATTGCCGAGTGTTTCCTTGCCCTCGACCACACCCTGTCCCCGGGTCCCAAAGCTTTCAAGACTCTCGGTTCCCGCGCCACCCCTTGCAATACGTGCACTTACTCCTCACTACTTGCGGTCGAAAATTGCTCTCCTGTTATCGTTCGCTTGAGGACCAGTACCTTCATCGAGACCTCCTGAGAGTTCAGCCAAATTAGTGACTATTGTGCCCAGAATGCGCCTCACTGAATCCAGGTCTTCTTGCGTCAATCCAGACAGGGCGTGTTGTAGAAAATTGTTCACCACGGGAACCAAACGTGATTTGAGAGCCCATCCCTCTTCCGTGAGATAAACTCTCTGAAGCCTTCCATCTTGCCCGTCGGGTTCCCTCCTAACCAGCCCTCCCCTCTCCAAGAGCTTCACAATTCTCGCTATATTGTGCCTGTCCTTTGTGGTCTTTTCAGCCAAAAGGCTCTGGTGAATTCCTTCTTCTTCCCAGAGTGAACTGAGAACCGCCCATTGTTCAGGCGTGACGGTCAGGCCACTGGATTCGAACTTTTTCTGAAGAGCTGCCTTCATACGGCAATTAGCCAGGTAAATAACGAATCCTGGGGACTCGTTCCTAGGAAATACGCTAAATCTTAGCTCCATGCGCCGTGCTCCAAGACTCTACTGACTACTGGAATCGGCCATCATTCACGCTCGCCACAACGTTGTTGCAACAACGATAATCATTGCACACTCTGTGTCAAGATTGATATTGCTTGCTCTTGAGGGCTAATGTACGACCACTATTCGGCACCGGCCTATCTCCTAAAAGAACTGCGGCCAATGATCATAGGTCTGATGATAAGGGCAAAGGATCTATCATTTCTAAAACTCGAAGGTCATATGATGACCGATCCAAAGTGGACTGACACAGGTGAGTAAGTCGAGGATTCGCAGACGTAATGAGTCTTGAACTCACAGCGTGACCCAAGGCCGCAAGGGAGGAAGGGCAGCCAATTCTACGAAGACCCCGTTCAAGCAGGCAGTTCCCTGCTCAATCCTCTTGCCTTTGGTCGTTCAATCTCCCGGCTTCGGAGAATTGTGTATTTTTTTCAGTACCGAAAGAATTTTTTCATCGAATCGCAAGGCTATTTTATCGCACATGTGGTTCAAATCGCGCAGAGCGACACCTGCGAGAGCGTAGGTGTCCAGAACAGCTTCGTATCTAGGGTCTTCCTTCAGGATTTTTCCGACCACGACAATTATTGTGATATCGAAGCACTCGTATTCATCGGGCTTTTCCTCTTGAGTAAACCATACCCTGAGCCGCAGAGATGCAGGCAACTTGTCCGCCCCCAGGACATCAACGAACTCCAGGTCGCTCAAAGCCTTCAAGTCCTCTCGCAGGCAATCTTCGA
>JACRDE010000124.1 GCA_016212935.1 Desulfomonile tiedjei
AAAGTCTTGGGCCCATCCGGTAAAGTCGCTCCAGCTCCTCCAAGGCACTCGTTTTTGCATGACGGGATCCATAGATTTCACCTTCTACTTGCGCTTTTGGAGTATCTCCGTGTGAAAGATCTGTCTTGCTTCGTCGACGGAGTTGGCATGGAACAATTCTTCATCAATGAGCATGTTTACGCCCTCCGTGCACTTGTCCAAGCAAAAAGTTCCTTTCAACTCCACTTCTCCATCGAGATGAGCATCTTTTATGGCTTCTTTGAAATAATCTATGACCTCGTGGGAGCCTTTGAGATGGCAGGCGCTCCCCACGCAGACAGTGATCACTCGCATCGATTGAAACTCCTTTCATCAGGAAGCCCCTAATTTGAGCCTTATTTCGAATGCTTCGGTGGGTCTAATTCACTTGTCGGACCAGTACCCTTCTACCATGGGCTGAAGATATACATGATCGGTCGCTAGCCGCAGAGCGGAGGAGTACAATTCTTCGCGCTGAGCTTACCGCATATTGAGGCGCATGGCAAGTCGCGTCAAGAGATATCCTGCCGAGCTGCGCTAGATTGTATTCCGTTTTGTCGAACAGGAAGCGTCGAAATGGTCCCAGACCTGGCTCATGAAAGCTTCCAACCGAGTCTTCTCGTTGGTTTTCTGGAGACCGTCGTAAATCAGGGTGAGCATGGGCACTCGGTTTCTTTGCTTGAGCGCTCTCAGCAACGCCGCTGTTACCACAGTGCCATAAGAGCAGTTTAGCGTCATAAGATTCAAGACTCCTGCCGCGCCGAAGTCCACGTATTTCAGAGCGGTGCTTATGGGCGCGGTAATGCCTGAAGGGAGCTTGGTGTTGGCATGGGGAGCTACCTTTCGCCAGAGATCTATTCCCGTGATGTCCATGGTTGTTGGGATAAACCTTCTCACAGCTCTTGCGCTCTTTATTCGGAATTCCAGCAAGCTGATCACCGCGTAAAACAATCCGTTTCGCGCTGCTTCGCGGGACCGATGGTTCAGAAGTCCCCAGATCATGTTTCTCATTACGCCCATCTTAAAACTGTCGGAGAATGTGGGTGGAGACCAGAGCACCCCGCCCAGACTCTCAACTTGTCTATACACGTTGTTGTTTGCGAACGGCACGACACGCGTGTAATAATCTCCGGTAACGGCAACAACCGGTCTTGGGCCTATCTCCCTGGTGGGTGCCTGCTGAAGAATGTGCAGGGCTTCTTCCATACCCTGTTTGATACGGCCCTCGCAAAGCCCTACATATAGGTGATCCCTGGCCTCAGGGTACAATTTGCTGAAAATTTCCGGGTCCCTGGCCCTGGGACGGATCTGTAGCAAAGCTCCTAGCAGCACGTCATAGGCATTCAGGCCCTCCCACACTCTGAGAAGCGCCCGTTGTCGATCTTTCTCGGAAATATTAAAGGATTTCATCGTGTCGGGCAGGCTTTCGATGACCCCCATACCTAGTCCCAGTTGCCGGCGAACTCTTTCCAAATACACGGGGAACTGCCCCAGTCTGCAAGCATCCATCCCCAGCATGTAGAACCTGGATCTGGAGGCTCTTTGCGGCGGGAGGCTCGTCGCGATCTTCAAATAATCTCCGAGAACCAGCACATACGGATGACATTCACCACCCACCACGTAGGGTCTGCCAAGGCGTTCGGACTCCATGTCAGGAGGGGACAGGACCTCGGCTTCTATTCCTACCGATCTTGCTGCAGCGGCGAACCCATAGGAATGCTCGCAAAGGTTCGGCATATAAATTACTTCGGCTGGGCGCCGTTGTCTTGAACGCCTGGCCGAAGACGTTTCAGGCTCATCCGCCTTTCTTGATCGGGCACGGTTTTTCGAACGACCGTCAAGGCTCAGCACCCGATCCAGGAAGGCCTCTATCCTTGTGAGAATGCCAGCGCGTGACGAGTGCTCGTCCATCTCCAGTACAAGCAACGGTTTACCCCGGAGAGCCTCATTCACATGACGCAATGTGAAAGAATCCGGACCGCATCCGAAAAAGGTTATGAGAACCGGAAACAGTCTGGGATCGGATGCCAATTCACTTGCGGTTCTGACCAGTTGCCACTGGTATTTCCATGACACGACCCTTCTGGGCTTGGTTCCGGCTGGGTCAATGGGGAAAATGTCACCGGGTATTGCCTTGATTCCCTGGCCCTGCAGGAGCGTTCCGAGATTCATGTTCAGAAACGGATCTGAGAGGTGGTACGGCTTTCCTAAGACTACTATTGCTTTTTCATCATCTTCGAGGGAGTCCAGGAAACGCCGTCCCTCCGTCTGAAGCTCGACGCCAAATGCGGCCTGCCGAGCCATAGCGGATTCCAATGCCGCTGTTGCATCCTGGAGAGAAAAGCCCAGGCTTCGGGCAAATTTGACGTGCTCTCTTCGAAAAGAATCAGGGTCTATTTCAGCCTGCACGAGCAATTCTTTCCAGTCCAGGTCGAACGCCCCTTTGAAAAACTGCGATGAGGCCTGAATAAAAGGGCAGTAGTCCACCGGCCTCTGTTCGTTTCGCTCGAACCTTTCGATCAAAATCGTGGGATGGAACAGAGTCTTAACGCCGCAATCCACCAGATCCTTTATCTGCCCGGCGATTGCCTTCATCGGAAGGCAAGTCTCTACTGGAAGAAATGGCGAGCCAGCCTCGAACAGTTTCCTGGAGTTTCGAGATGCCGGTTTGAGGTTGATCCCCAGATGCTCGCAAAAAGTCTTCCAAAACGGGAACCATTCGTAGAATTGCGGCGATCTGACCATGTGCCAGGTTTCCCGGGCGCTGTCAGGGGATTCCGTCAAATTCTCCAAGAGCTCGGTCCGTAGAGAGAAAGGCTCGGATTCGTTGTGGTGCGCAGAGCGGCCCTGTTCATTTTCCCACCTGTCGCAAAGGCCGCCGTGGAAAACGGTCCGACCGTCAAGTGAGTACTTATTGATGCGGCACTGATTGGGGCAGCGCTTGCACCCAAATTGCTCTTGTCCGATGTGAGACGTGTCCAGGCGAAGAGAGGCCCTCGAGCCCCGAGAATTCACCTGACTCTTCATGCTCTCCAGAGCTTTCAACGCAGCTCCGAATGCCCCGGAAACCCTGTAAAAAGGAGGAACACGAAATTCGCGGCCAGTGCATTGCTCGAATGCCGCTGTAACAGCCGGATTAACAGCTACGCCGCCAAGAAACAGCACTCTTTTGCCCAGGGATTTATTATTTGCGACTCTCTCGAGATAATTCTGCACCACGCTGACGCAGACACCAGCGGCGAGATCACCGGTGGACGCTCCGTTATTCTGGTGATGGATCAGATCCGATTCCATGAAAACAGTACAGCGGCTTCCCAGGTCGGCAGGTCGCAGTGATGCGAACGCAGCTGTCGAAAACTCTCTTCCCATTTCCAGCCCAAGTCTTTCCGCCTGGGCCATCAGGAAGCTCCCTGTGCCGGCCGCACATACACGATTCATCTCGAAATCTTTAATATGGCCGTTCTCAAAAGCTATCCACTTGGAATCCTGCCCCCCGATTTCCACCACGATGTCCGTATTCGGCTCGAAATTCATAGCAGCAGCGGCCTGTGCGGTAATCTCGTTCACGATCAAATCTGCATCCAGCAATTTGCCGATGAGGTATCGACCGCTGCCAGTGACTGCTACTGCATCGGGAAACAGATCCCCTGAGGTCAATTCTTGAATGACCGTCTGCGCTGCCTGAAGGGTTTGCGATTGAGACAAAAGATAGTGTTCCCTTATAATGCGAGTCTGAGCGTCGATTATCACTCCCTTGACAGAGACAGATCCAAGATCCAACCCCATTACAAATGGTCGCTGAGGTGGCGAATCGCGAGGAGGTTCCGGGTCTGGACCTCTGTCTTCAAGATCATGCCTCAAGGCAGGAAGAAAATGTCCGGTTTTGATTTTGTTTCGATTCTTCTCGGTGGTTGCCCTCAAAGAAGCAAGAGACAAATTCGGCAGTGCAGCATTTTGAGCTGCGAGAACCGCGCAACCGAGGGCCCCGAGGACTGTGTGAAGCGACGGAATTATTATCTCCTTATCAGCAAGACCAAGTGACTTCCGGAACGCCAGGACCACCGCCTGATTGCTCATCACACCGCCTTGGAGTGATATTAGTGGCTCCAGGGAGTCTCCTTTGACGAGTGTCGCGATGTAGTTTCGGGCCAGGGCAAAGGCCAATCCGAGAAGAATGTCAGGCAGTGGGGTCCCATCCTGGGCCTGGTGAATCATGTCCGTTTTGGCAAACACAGCGCATCTACCCGCAATTGGTGCAGGCTTGCCGCTTCTCAGAGCAATCGCTCCGAAGGACTCCACGCTTATTCCCAGGCGTTGAGCTTGCTCGTCCAGGAACGCTCCTGTACCGGCAGCACAGATTTCGTTCATGCGAAAGGCTGTTATCCGAGGAGTAATTCTACCGTTGACAGGCTCAATCTTGATGAACTTGGAATCCTGACCGCCGATCTCGATGATTGTTCTGACTTCGGGATTTATTCTGTGCGTGCCGGTCGCGTGTGCGGTAATCTCATTGACTGCCGGGATTCCCAGTGCCTCGGACAGATAGTCACGGGCGCTTCCGGTTACAAGGGCGGAACTCAGCGCCACGTCCCCACCGCAATCAGACATGAGTTGTTCAAGTCCCTGGACGAAAGTCCTGAGCGGACGCCCACGCGTTCTGAGATAAACTGATACCGGCTCGGTTTCTTTTCCGACCAAAACCAGATTCAGGCTGACCGATCCGCAATCAATTCCCAGGAACGTGTTCACCGCGGAATCCCCCACATTCATGAATTATACTAATGCGCATTCAAAGAAGTAAGATTGGGGGGACCATCTTTAGTAAAGAGTTTCCCCCCAAACCCCCTTCCAGAAACTTCTATCATTTGCCGGAACCCCTAATTTCCTTTCAGGAAATGGGGGTTCCGGCGAGTGCAAAAAGTTCTTGAGGTGGGGTTCGGGGAGGAACTTCTTACAAGAAGTGCCTCCCCGATTTCACATATTTGAAAGCGAAATGGTATTAGATCGTGACCGAGGCTCCCCCTCACGTAAGCGAATTTGCCATGGCCGGATCTAATTTATTTCAAATTACTAGACCTCAAACATCAATAACTCTGCGATAATTCGGCTGTGCGAGGAATCGTCTTTCTCGCAGGAAAGGTGTTTTCGATCAGAGAGCCCGCATAAACTCCGGTCGCAGGCTCCGTTGATCCCTGGATCTGAGAACCCTGTCGATGGCTTCCAGTATCTGGTCCTTGTCTCTGGGTAGAGTCGCCTTTACAGGCAGATAATTTGAAGCGTGGTTAGACCTGAATACGCAATTGCTGAAAGAAGATTCAGCGATCATTATCCTCAATTCGTTGATCAAATCGAAAGGTTCCGGAACGCTGAATTCTCCTTTGACATATTCCTCGTGCAGCGGGGTGCCTGGAACCACGATCACACTGAGGGCCCCGACATAATCCGGGTCCATGTCAGTGAGTATTCTGGCAGTACCACTAGCGTGTTTCTCGCCACCATTTATTCCCCCGATGCCCAAAAGCACTGTCACTGAAAGTGTTATCCCCGCGTCCTTGACCCTGCGAGCCGCCTCCACGAGTTGCTCGTAGGTGGCGCCTTTGCATATCTTTACCAACAGATCCGGGTCGCCAGTCTCTACGCCCAAATAGAGGATTCCCAATTTCAAGGCCCGAAGTGCTTTGAGATCTTCCAATGACTTTCGAAGAATGTTCTTTGCGTTGGCGTAGATTCCTATCCTCTCCACAGAAGGAAGCGCTTCATTCACGGCCCGCATGACATCCTCGAGCCGCTTCTGGGGAATGCACAAAGCATCGCCATCGGCCAGAAAAACCCTTTCAACCGGCCCCATGTGTCGGGCTTCAGCCAGGTCTTCCTTGATGTCCTCCAGGCTCCTGATTTGAAAACGCTTGTCGCGGTAGCTTCCGCAGAAGGTGCATTTGTTGTGGTTGCAGCCCAATGTGGCCTGAATTATCAGGCTCTGCGCTTCGCTGGGCGGGCGATAAACGGCTCCGATGTATCTCACAGTGTTTCCTCGCAGTCCGGTTTACTTGTACTTGATATCTTTTCGCACGAAATCCTCGAACCTCTTTCGAACCGACTCTATTGCGTCTCCATCAGCTCTCATAACAATATAATATATGTATGAGTCTCCTTCCACAAGGTAGAGGACTCTCTGCCTTGGGATAACAGGCCCGTAAAGCACGGGGATCTGCTTTCCGGTATCCGGATCCTCGATTGAGACTTTGGTCCACCCGGGAGATACGGGTTCGTCAATTCTTTTCGGGTCCACGCGTTTTCGATTCCGGATATAATTGGTTTTGAACACCACTTTGTATGCGTTCTTTCCGTCAATTTTCGTGTATTCTTCCGCGTCACCGGGTCGGATGACTTCTCCGCCCGGGAATAGGGCAGCGTAATGCACTGCCAGATTCTCCAGCGGTCGAGAGACCTTGGTCCTGCGGACCTCGAAAAACACGCTATCGTCAGGATTGGAGAAACGTGCTGTGGAATCGTCCTCATAAGTCCCGGTGTAAGGACTGGATTGTATCTCTGTGAGTCCTCGAGCGGAAAAGCACCCCGCCAGCAGACCTATCACCAGGAACCACAAGGTGATCCGTGGTGGGAAACGAAATGACTGCAAAAAAGCTGGCATTGTCTGATTCAGAAGTAATTCCGGAGTTCATCAATTCGAAAAACTCTTTATCTACGGATTTTGTTTAGATCCAGACCTTCCTGAACGTTCGGCAGTTGAATTTGAGAAATGTCCACCGATGAATCGTCCTTTTGCTTCAAGCTGCCTGCGTAAGTTTTCAGTGTCTCAGCGCGACTTTTTCTCAAGGTCCTGTTGGAAGGATCCGACTTCAGGGCATCACTAAAATCGAAAATCGCTAGTAGCAGATTTTTCTTGATCCCAGTGCCCACGTACGCCATTCCTCTGAGCTTCAGCAATCCGGGAAATTGTGGATCAGATTGGAACACCTCACTGTAATCCTGGACCGCAGCCTCGTAGCTCTTGGAAAGATGGCTTATTAGGCCTCGGAAAAACAGGGCATCAACGTCTGCTTTGCGAATCTTGAGGGCCGCGTTGAAATCCTGCACGGCCTTACTCAGGAGGGCCGATCTGCGACTGTCACCACGGTCCAAAGCAAGTGCAGTGGACAGGTCGGAAATACCTCGGTTGAAGTGGACCTTCTCCATCATGGCGGTAAAGGGCGCTGGATCACCGACAATACGGTAATATTCTTCAATTTGGGTGTAGCGTTTGGCAGCTGCCCCGAGATCCCCTTTGCGTTGAACGTTAATCGCCTCGGCCATTTTTGTCCTGAAGCATTCAAACATGTCGATTTTGTAGAGTTCACGCGAGTTTGCTGAGAATTTATTACCTTTTTCGTCGACCACAGTTACCCTGAGCCTGTAGTGGGGCGCTGAAGGACCAAAAAATGTCGGCACTCTCAGTTTTTGAATTTCCGGATTGGGCTCCCCTCCATCCCCAAGGTTCTCAAAAGAATGTGCCCGTTCGCCTTCCTTTTCCTGGTGGAGGAGTTGCGCCTCGATTTTTCTAGGCTTGCTGTCAGACTTGATTTTCAGTTTTAGGAAGATCTCCTGATTCGGGCATAGGTGCAAGACTGGTGTAGTGCTCTCCTCGGATTCAGTAACCACGATTTCCGATATTTCGGCCTTGTTTCCGATAAACTCCAGCTTTGTGTCCGGTGCGTATCTGACCGCCATTTCAAGAGGAAGGAAACTGTATTCCTTCCTTGATGCCGTCAACCTGAAGGGCCCTTCGGATGGAAATTCCACTGCGAATTTTCCGTCATTCGCTGATTGAACCTTCGAAACAACCTGTTCGTTGGAATCCCACAGTTCCAGATCCACTCCCGGCAGTGGCACGCCCTCAGTGGTAACCACTTTTCCCGTGAGCATCAGCCCCTCGCGAAACGTGATGCTCTGGCTGACCTTCTGATCTTTAACTGTCAGAGTGGCCTCTGCCCTGTACTTGCCTGGATCCAGCTTCCGCTTCACCTTTGGACCGCCGCCTAACTGAACTTGATTCTTGCCCTCAGGAAAGAGAGTCCAGGACACTTCGGGGTTCTCTAAAGGCTTCTCGCCCGGTGGCTTGAGTCTAACCTCAAAGGTCGTCTCCTCGTTTGTCGCGTACACAGCGCCCTTTTTCGGCGACACTATTTCTATTACGGACGGGTTGAGCTGGATCTTGCTCTTTGAGGGAGACCCGCCCAAGGTCAGTGCGCTTTGCACCGGCTCGGGAACCTTGCTCTTTATAAGGGCTTCCGGATCGCAACCGGCCAAGGAAAGGAGCAACATGGTTACGACAATTGTTCCGGAGACTTTTTTCGGCATAAGTTCCGCTCCACTAGGTAGAAAGGTGTTGTGGTCAAGCCGCATCCGAGAGTGTATCAGTCATTGAGATTACACCGTATTTCGGCACCGCGTCAAGAATTCTGTTTGTGAGCTGAGTACCGCTGCGCAGTCAAACAGGCAAAGCTCGCTCGCATTCAGACGAGGAAGAATCTGAGACGAACTTCATTATCAAAGACGGTTCCCCCAATCTTGCTGATTTGAAAGCAAATCCTATAACATCGCTGACTGCCGGTTTTCGCGAGGGTCTCTGAAGCCAAGTCAGGGTGTACTGCTTGCAGTGGAGGAGACTTGTCTCAGACGACACCTCTCCGATCCCCAATTACAACTCACTTGAACGCGCAGTGGAATAAGACGACGATCGAATGAAGAATTGACATCTTGCAGTATCTTATGCTATAAGCCATTCAATTACCAGTGGTTGC
>JACRDE010000017.1 GCA_016212935.1 Desulfomonile tiedjei
AAAAATCTACGATGACCGGCTTATTTGATTTTCGGGCTTGTTCCAGGGCCTCATTGGAATACGACTGCCAGGACACTCCGGGGCCGATCATAAGCCAGGAACCAATTAGAAACACACCGACAACAAGACCGGCTATCCCGATAGCGTTTTTCACCACACCGAATGCCCTAAAACCTCCTCGGGTACTGTCGATCCATCCCAAATGCAATCCCGCTGCAAGGGCTACTCCTGCCAATACAACCACACCCACTGAGGACGGTAATAAAGGCTTGACAAAATAGGCGGCCATCCCGACAAGGACCCATCCCATCAGTTTTCTCACCCAGAGCATCCACTCACCCGAACCGGGTAACTTTTCCAGGCTTCCTGAGAACATCGCCAGGAAGAAAAGCGGAACACCCAAACCCAAACTCAATGTAAAGAAAATGAGAAAACCCAACCACGGGCTGCCCATACTTGCGACCCAGGTAAGCAAGCCCAGTACGAAAGGTCCCAGACACGGAGCTGCGACCACACCGAGAGTCAAACCCATAAACAGCGTACCAAAATATCCTGCATAGGATTTGGATGCAGCGCTTGTAAGGCTCTGAGGAAGTTGCAGTTCCCAGAATCCGAAAAGGCTGGTAGAGAAGAAGACCAGAACACCCGCGACAATTACCAACACGATAGGATTCTGAAGCGCCGCTCCCATCAGGCTGCCCGTTAGAGCCGCCACCAGTCCTAACACTGAGTTTGTCACGGATAGACCACCCAGGTACAATAAACCGTGAATTGCCAGTATTCCGCGCCCCTGCCTGCTCCTACCGCCAAAGTATGAGACTGTAATTGGAATCAGGGGATAAACGCACGGAGTCAAGTTGAGAGCGAGTCCACCGGCGAAGACTCCCAACAATGTCCACAGCATCGCCCAGCCGTGCAGCGGCCCGGCATTTCTAGGTTCAGATGTGGATCTTGCCTGATTCGCAGGAATGCTTTCAATGGGAAGATCAGCAGCCTTCCATTCAGGAAATCCTTTTGGGTCTCGATACACGTTCGTATAACCGAGTTGCACCGCTACACGAGCGGCGGAGTCACTGCGGACTCAAGTGAGACCCGCTCAGTAGAATGCTATGAAACGATTTTTGTCAGGTCCGAGCGTCTCCTCCAGTTGTCCCTTTTTCTGCCATCTCGACCATGCAGTAGGCTCCATAGGGAAATTAACGGCACCTTTGATGTGGCCCATCGCAAATTCCCAGTCTTGACGTGTATCAACCAGCAAAATGTTCTGGGAGTCCCCTTCAAACCGTTGTTTGAGTTCGTCGGTATTTATGAGCCGGTAGCCGCCTTCTCTTGCTTCAACTACAACATCGTCCCAGGTTGGTTCCTTTGGCGTCACGGCTCTGTTTGTGAACCAGAGAACTCCCACGGTAATCGTGATCGCCAGTAAGGGGAGCCAAAGTCTTTTCCAGTTCACCTCAATTGCCATATAAGCCTCCAGTTTTTTGGAATCGTTTCACCGCTTATATCTTGCCGTCTCTTTTGAGCTTGGTAATAAGAAACATCGCCCCGGATTCGGACACACCCAGATCTCTGGAAATATCCTCCGGTGTAAGGGAGCCCCGACGTTTAATTGTCGTGACTACCTCGTTTTCCAATTCTTCCAGCCAGTCCTCAAAGAGAACTAGGATCTCAGGCACAGCCACTGAACGCAGCTGCTCAGACTGACTGAATTTGTCCACCAAACTTCGACACATTGCTGTTGGATCGACACCTTCGTCCATGCATGTAGCTAGTCATAAGTGGACCAGGCCGGTAATCTTATCCTGGCCCCCGTTACCGATCAGATCGGTGAGGAAATCGCGAAGGGCTTCTTCACCTAAAAGGGAAAAGAGTTTCTTCGCTGCATCAGCCATTCCCTTCGCCGCGTCAATCGGATCCATTGACTCGACAAGTTCCTGAATTCTTCCCTTACTCATGTGATTCTTCTCCAAAAGTTAGAAGGCATCTCTCTGCTACAGCAGATCCGTTGCCAGATGGGCCAGTTGCCGAACTATGTCGATGATTCTCTCGTCGGCGATCTCGTAGTGCACAAAGAGACCCTTACGCTCAACTTTGACCAGGAGACAGTGCCTCAACTCTTTGAGATGATGTGATACGAGGGGTTGAGACAGCCCCAGTTCGTCAACTATCTGGGAAACAGTTTTTCTGCAGTTGCACAAGGACAAGAGGATTCTTAGACGGTTTTCATCTGACAGGCTTTTGCCCACAAAAGCGACCACACCTAGACTACCGTTCAATTCGATGGACTTGTCTTTTTCCTCGGGGGGCACCTTATCTTCTCCGTTTTTTTCAGGTTCAGATCAATATATCAATTATGATTGATATATTGATCTCACGTTTTGCATCACTTGTCAAGACCACTTTCAGAATACCTCGAAAAATTTTCTTATCTCGACTTCAAATTGCTTAATTGGAATCTGTGATGTCCTCAGGCAAGCAGAATTCTTCAAATTTGCCGGTATCACATCGCGAATGAAGGTTGTGGCTTACTTGAAACAAAGAGACCCCATGGCCATAAATGGATAATGTTATTCCCCTTCTGCCAGATCTCTTGAGACAGGCGCGCTAGATTGGAATCAGTTTTAGGACTTCTGATATATTGCGAAGTGAAAACTGAGCGGAAACTTGAACCATTCCGGTTGCGCTCTCTGATGGTAAGAAAGAGATGTGTGCAACGTGCACTCTCTAATCAGCCAGAGCCCTCCAAATAATGTCGTCCATGCGGCTAAATTGCTCTTTCCTTTCTTGTCTGAGGAAAGCCCCGTTTGTCTGGAGATAGATGTGAAAGTCTCAGGCCGGGGTCTTTGGGGAGTGATGAAAGACGAGCAATTTGTCTCGCGAATTGCTCACTTTGTACAAAGGCAAGAAAAGGTATTACTGCATTGCTGAACAGAAGAGCAGATGCCTATTTTGACGCGTATGGAGCTGCAGGAGCGGACCCTATTCACGAAAAAGGTCTTCTCCTGCAGCTGTTTTCAAAAGATCCGTCACAATTCGCGCGCCAGAGTGAATCCATCCTCAATGGCGTTGCCGATTCGGCCAACCTTCTTTGCGTCGCCGATAGTGCGCACATCTGCGCCTGAGTTCTCGAGAGCAGTCGCCAGAGAATTCACGGGCCTGGAACCCATTGCAAGCACGACTGTGTCCGCAGGTATGGTCACGTCGTTTCCTTGAGAGTCTGTGTAAACCACGCGGCCCGGAGTAAGTTCTTTCATCCTGGCCTCGGTGATGACTTTTATGCCTCTCATTTCAACTTCTTTGAGTACCACCCATCTGGTGGAGGGGCCCATGTCTTGGCCTATTCGTCTGAGCATTTCTATTACCGTTACGTTCTTGACACCCTTGACCATCAATTCCCGGAGCACATCCGGTTTTTCGGCCTGATGCAGCGTCAGGAAGTATACCTGTTCCGGCGATATGGTACCCTTTGTTGCCAGAAACACGGCTGTTTCCAGGCCGACTGATCCTCCGCCCACCACAACGACATCCGCTCCGGTCTGGATCTTTCCCTGGAGCACGTCCCAAGCCTGCACAACGTGAGCGGCTTCCACCGCCTCGATTGGCGGTTTGAACGGAGCAGCCCCTGTGGCCACTACAACGATGTCGGGCTTTTCTTTTGCGACGAGATCCGGAGTGACCTCCGCCCCGAGGCGTAGTTCCACTCCGGATTTGGGCAGCGTTGCACGGTAGTAGTCAAAAATGTAGTGAAAATCGGGCTTATGGGTTGCGTTGGCAGACCAGGGAACCTGGCCGCCGATGTGATCCTCTTTGTCGCATAGTATGACTTTGTGCCCTCGCTGGGCTGCGGTCACAGCGAATTCGCACCCGGCAGGGCCGGCACCTGCCACAATGATCTTCTTGGGTGCGTCGGTCGGGTATAATTCCGTTTCAGCCTCTTTACCCGCGCGAGGGTTCACCATGCATCCCACTGGCAACAACTGAAACACGTAGTCGAAACATCTCTGGTTGCAGGCAACACATCGGCGTATCTCGGAGGTTCTGCCTTCTTTTGCCTTGTTTACGAACTCCGGGTCAGTTATCAGTCCGCGAGCCACACCCACCAGGTCCGCTACGCCTTCCTTGAGCACTTCTTCAGCTATGAAAGGATCATTAATTCTGTTGCAGCCGATCACCGGGACCGAAACGTTCTGCTTGATTCCCTTGGCCAAGTACACGTACCCAGCCTGAGGCAGATCCATCGTGATTTGCGGAATACGGCTTTCGTGCCAACCACCGGTGACGTTAATGCAATCTGCTCCGGCATCCTGAACTGCTGCAGCGAAGACCCGAGCCTCGGTATTTGTGTGGCTACCCGGCACAAAGTCATTTCCGGCAACCCGAACGATGAGGGCCGTGTCACGGCCGGTAACCGCCTTTACTCGTCGAATCGTCTCAAGTCCGAAGCGCATCCGATTTTCAAGAGGACCGCCGTATTCGTCTTCACGTTTGTTAGTCTTGGGCGACAGGAACTGGCTTATCAGATAACCCGCCGAAGCTATAACTTCCACAGCGTCGAAACCGGCTTCTTTGGCTCTACGTGCCGCATCAGCGAAATCCTGCTGCACGCGCTCAATATCTTCCAGGGTCATCGGGGTGGTATGTTGGCGAGAGAAGTGGCTCGTGAACTCCGAAGGCGCCAAGACGGGGAGCCCTTTCAAGCCACAGAATGAATAAGCACCGGCCATGTACAGTTGGATCGCTGTTTTCCCGCCTTCGTCATGGATGGCACCCGTGAATCTTTTCAGTCCTGGGATGTATTTGTCATCCTTGATGGATATCATCAGATCTATGCCTGACGATTGATCGTTGATTTCAGCACCCCCGATTATGACCAGTCCGGCACCCCCGCGGGAACGGGCCGCATAAAAGTCTATAAGTTTGTCGGTCACCTCACCGTTGGGCGTATAATTCAAGTGCATTGCGGTCATGACCACACGATTCGCGAGTGACATGGGGCCTATGGATATCGGTTCAAAAAGTTTCGTGATCAAAGAGACCTCCAATTTCAAAACTGAGCTTGATTTCGATCGGGCTGTATTCGGCCCATCTTATACCATTGCGCTTTCAAAGAAAGCGCATCGAAACAATTACCGATCCTCAATGCCAAGTTCTTTCCCCAGTATCTTGTAATACTTAGGGAATTCCGGCTGGAAGTTCTGGTAGAAAGTCACGGGGTATTTTGCCCCGATACTTTTGCCTGCGGACTTCAAGCCCTCTATGAGGGGCTCGATACTGGCTCCAGGCATTGAAAAGGCCATCTCATCGTCCTGGGTCATGGAAAAGATACGATCGCCGTTTCCTGGAATAGCGACCCTCGGAGCTCCCGACCTGAAAGGAGCAATGAGGTATTCCGTGCATTCCACTTTGCCACCGAAGTTCCCGGCAATGCGCTCCCCTTTCAGGTAAGCCCATGCCTGGATCATTCGCATCACCTGCGCAGGATTGCCGTAGACAGCTACTGTGTCCGGGTCAAAATCGGCGCGTGCGAGCGGGGCCATGAGAATGGCTGTGTATTCGCCTTTCTCGAGGAACGTCATAGAACTTGACTCTTTTCGGCCTGCTTCCGCGTCTCTGGCAAGGCTGACATCGCAAAAAAGCTTCCCCACAAGCCCCTTCTGGTCGGAAGTCCTGGTCAAACCGAACGCGATCATAGCAGGCACACAGATGAGGTCCTGCTTGGTGAGACCTACGGTCCATCCGTAAACCCTTGCCATTGTAACTCCCTGGCAGATGGTTATCCTTTTCCCGAGGGTTTCGGATGGCCTCTTCGTTTTTTCCGGGAACTCCGGTTCCTTGAGGAACTTCACACCAATGGGCTGCGTCCGCAGGCGCAGATTGTTGCTCAGGAATTCGGCTGCTTCTTGGCGATTTTTTTGTTCCATGACGATTCTCCTATGGGGGCTATGTGTGCGGCGCAACTGAGCCGGTCCGTCATCTGAACCAAACTAATTTGCATGCGAATCATTTTAACCCAAAAAAGGCACCTACAATTCCTTCGCATACTAAATAATCCTGGACCGTCTCGCGTGTCAAGAAAAAAGCCCTCATCAAGGTGAAACCGGGAGCGGTACACAGGAAGAGACCGATTGGCTCTTTGCTCACAACTTATATCTTTCCGCCATTTCCTTCAATAAGCCGCCCAGGTCAGCTATTCGTTTTGCCGCACTGTCCAATTGTGCTGTTCCTGATGACGTCTGCTGAACTGACTGCTCGATGTTGGCCATTGCCATGGAGACTTGGTCAACTCCAACAAATTGCTGCTCGCTCGACGTCTGAATTACCACTGCAGCCTGGGATGATGCGGTCACGCTATTTGCCAAGGATTGAATGGATTCCCCCGCTCGTATCGCCTGCTGAACGCCCGCGTCCACCGCTTTGCCGCCCTGCTCTGTGGCCATGACCACGGCACTCACCCATTTTTTTGTGTCGTCAAGAATGTTTCGAACCTGTTCGGTGGCAGCCTTGGATTGATCTGCCAGTGTCTTGATCTCTTGGGCCACCACGGCGAACCCTTTTCCCTGCTCGCCCGCCCTGGCGGCCTCTATTGAAGCGTTGACCGCCAAAAGGTTCGATTGATCGGCAAGATCCTGAACCGCCTCAATTATTTGTTCAATGCGCTGGCTGTGTTCGCTCAGCTTGATTACGGTCTCCCCTATAGATTCCATTTGCTCTTTTATGAGATTTATCCTTAATACAGTGTCTTCGGTGGCCTTCCTGCCGGATTCGGATATCTGAACTGCCTGCTGAGCGCTCTCCGTAACTTTCTTGGCCTTTTCGCTCGAAGTCTTTGCTGCCTGCTTGACCTCCTCAACCGTAGTGGTAGTTTCACTAACCGCTGCAGACGTCTTTGAGGCCCCCAATGCCATTTGAGCCACTGTGGTGGAAATCTCCGATGAGGAAGCGGCAAGGACGTTGATACCGTCCACGAGCCTGCGTGTCTGGTCACCTAAGGACTGCGCCATTCGGTTGAGTGAAGAGCAAAGCCTCCCCACCTCATCCCTGCCTTCCAGTTCGAGTTTCTTGGACAGGATCCCTTGGCTGATGCCTTCAGCGAGATCCACGGCCAAGGCAAGAGGTTTTGTTATAGATCTCGCCAAGAAATAGGAAATCACGATTGCAAGAACTGCGGTCAGAACCATCCCGGCAATGAGAATTTGTCGCGCCATTGCGGCAGTATCATCCGCCGATTTCTGGCGCTCTTTCAAAACTCCTTCCACATTTTCCTGGAAGGAGTTCATGACTTCCCTGAACTTGTCCAGACTCTTTTTCTTGTCGTCTCCCCGGGCCACTAGATCTTGAATGTCGCTCGCGGACCTGGAGGATGCGATTTGTTTGCGAAGGGAAATCTCGGGCTGAGCGACATCCTTCATCCAGGCCTTCAAGGAGTCTTCTATATCGTGAAGCGACTTCACTTGTGAGGGATTTCCGGCCAAGGTCTCTTTCTGCTTATTGATTAGCTCTAAAACACGCTTGGTCAGGGAGTTGTACGATCCCAAGAAGTCTTCTTTTCCGGAAATTAGATATCCGCGTTCGGCGTAAGCCATGTCTAGCGCTGCTGAGTATATTTCCATGACGTGTTCGATGCTACGGTAGGAGTCATCTACGACTTGCAGGGCTTTCCGCGTTTCTTCCACAGTGACTGCCTTAGCCGCATCCGATTTGATTTGTTCCACAGCCTTCTTTTGTACATCGACAAAAGCGCTCACTTGGTCGCCGAAACGGCCGAAGTGTTTTGTGTCGTTCGCTTGGATAACTAGAGCGGCCATATCGTTCATGTCTTTTGCGTTTCCGATTTCCCGTCGCAGAGCAATCGCTGGGATCGCGGTGTTTTTTTTCCAGTCTTCGATTATCTCCTGCGCCTCGTTAGCGAGCTTCAGCCTTTCGGCACTGGTAAGCCTGTTTTTCAAATCCGGAAACAGTCTGTCGATGTTCTCTTTCCCTCGATTGTATGCTGCCAGGGGATTTTCACTGCCGGTCAGTATGTATCCTCGTAATCCAGATCCCATTTCCAGAACGCTTCCATAGATCTCCTGATATATCCGGATGGCCCTATGGGTGTGGTCTACCAAGTAAACACTTCTGAGAACGGCCTGCAAACCGTACAGAGCGCCAATGAACGTGAGTACCGCCAGAGCAACCGGAATCAGGCCGCCAAAAATTATTTTTGTTTTCAGTCCGACATCTCTGAGTCTCATTTTTTCTCCTATTCAGTATCGCAGACGTTAGCTGATGGTCTTGCCAGTTCTTATCCGGCATAAGGCCGCGATCTAACCACTTTACGGGGAGAACTCGCGGCTTACCTGTCGAGCAAGAAAATAGCCTGAACAGAAACGGTCAGGTTATTATCGCTCCTGCCCTCTTGAGAACAGTAACTAGGTTATACAAATTCGCTTTCAAATAAGTAAGTTTGGGGGAACATTCTTTGGCAAAGAATGTTCCCCCAAACCCCTTCCAAGAA
>JACRDE010000120.1 GCA_016212935.1 Desulfomonile tiedjei
AGCCTCCGTTTGGAAAAAAACCGAGCCATCAAGATTGAAACGCCCTTTAGCTCAGGCCCGAATCTGGGCCAACTTCCCGATCTTCCCCCCATAACATCGCATATCAAGTTTCCCCATCGCCTCTGACAGGGGTCACTATACACCTTTTTGGAGAACCGGGCGCAAAATTATCATACCACTCCAGAAAGATGTCTCGTGCCCGCAAGTATGAGACCGGTTCATACGAGTGATAACTCAATGATAGATGCGTTTAAGCAGCTCCAACGGTTTTACGATGGTGATTTCTTTTTTCGACACTCTTACGAGACCTTCTTGCTGTAGCTTCTTGAGGGTTTCGCTGACTGTCTGCTGGCAGGAGCCTGTCATGGCGGCTAAGTCTTCTTGGGTAAGACTCACCGGGAAACTCACCGGTTCATCATTGGGGTTCAGATTCATGAGATGATTGAAACCGAGATATACCAATAGTCGTGAAAGACGGGATGTAACGTCCCAGACCATCAGGTTTTCGACTTGCTCGCACAAATAGCGTAGCCTCCGGCCGAGGACAGCGACGACCTTCCGGGATACGGTAGGATACCGGGCGAGAATTTTCTCAAAATCGGCCCGATGTATTTCGTATATGAAGCAAGGGCTCAGTGTCTGGGCCGTACAAATGCGTTCCTTTCCATCGATGACTTCAGCGAGGCCGAACAAGTCCCCCGGCTTCCGAACCCAGAATATGGGCTCTTTGCCCACCATTGTTGCTCGAAATACCTTTACTGAACCCGTTTCCAGGTAATAACAGTAGTCTCCCCGGTCGCCTTCCGCGAAAATGATCGAGTTCTTTTTCACCTCGCGTTTCACTGCGAGGGAAAGAAAAGCGAGTTTTTCGTTCGGGAGCCCGAGAAAGAAATCCTGCTCTGATAGGTGCCAGAGTTCCAAGGGGTGCCCCATAGTACAGGCAGTGGATCTCTGACACTATAACAGCCTGATGAACTCGTAGCAAGTGCGTGTGGCCCCGGCTTTCGTTCCGAAAATATGCAACCTCAGCGAATCCGAACAAGTGTCTCTGGTGGTTTCGGCTGCAATTCCCTCATTATTCTCCTTTTTTGAAAGGCTCGACTTTGAGGAATTTGAGCAACTCCGCCAATGGCGCGTGGTCAACAGGCTCGACGAATCCATCCAGCTTGTTCCGGGGCTGTTCTAATGCCGGGTGTCGCGGCGGGATCGATAACAGAATCGCTTTTACTTTGGCGGCGAGTTCAGGAGGCGTAGCCCTTAGAGAGGCCACCGTCCAATCAGGATACAGCGGAGTGCTGCACACCTCCGGGAAATTCGGATGACTGGTCTCGTTGAGAATTCGGAAATCCTTGATTTTGATCTTGCCTTCCCGTTCCAGGGTTTCAAGCATATTGGTCCTGACCATCCCCACGTCGGCTCTTCCGACTCTCACTGCGTTAACTACCTCATCGTGAGTATGTCCTTCCAGCACCCGTTTGCAGTCCTTTTCAGGGTGAATTCCCTTCGTGATCAGGACCCCCTTTTGGAAAAGCCACCCGCCTGGGGAGGAAAACTTCATGCACATAAGGGTCTTGTTACGGACGTCTTCCACCGAGGCGATTTCGCTATCCCGTCGAACAAAAATCACACCGCCAAAAACAGGACCCGACCCGCGAAAATTCGCTGTTGCTAGCGGCTCGGCCTTCCTATGAACTTTGGCTCTTACGATGAACCAAGAATTGGCGAAAAGGAATCCACCCGGCTCGTCGCGACAAAAATCAAGCACTTGTTCAAACGCAAGAGGAACAATGGTTACTTTTTCACCCAGCTTATTGGTCAAAAAGTCACCCAGAGGTTCCCATTCTTTAAGCGTAATCTCTGGTGTGCGCTGAGCCAAAATTCCGAGCTTTATGTCTGCTTCGGCAAAAGAGGTCAGCAATATCACCGCCAAGAATGCCGTCTGTACGGCGAATCGTATTTTCACTGTCCTATTCCCCCCCAATTGAGTGTTGAGATGTGCGATGGACACCCCGTCTAAGTGGCAAGTCGTGAGGCAACGGTCTACTAGATTTTGAAAGGATTCGGTCCCATTGCTTTCAGCTCGGCAATATACGATTGGAGAAGATCCACATATTTATGGGCTTCCCTGATTTCTATCGATGCAAACCGTACCCTTCCAGGATCGATCATCATCGACTTCAGCTTGTCGGCCAAATCCCCGCTGCGTTTTTGGACAAGCTGGTTTCCCCGTATATAGTGACACTGATCGTCCTGACACCCTCCGATAAGAACTCCATCAATGCCGTTCGAGAGGGCGTCGGCCACCAGCGCATTGTTCACTGCGCCCGCGCAGGGGACCTTGAAAAGAATTACATTGGGCGGAACGGGCAGACGCAGGTCGACTGCAGTCCTCGCGGCTTTGTAAGCATCGTTCTGACAC
>JACRDE010000121.1 GCA_016212935.1 Desulfomonile tiedjei
CGACACGTATTTTGGCAATCGCTATAATCAATCAATTTAATAAAGCTAGGTAATGAGTTGATTCATTGCGATTTTTGTAGTATTTTATTGACGAGTGGCTCATGGTCGCTCTGTTGTTGAGAACTGTTCGCACTGGCTGTCGGGATCTGCTCCGAAAAATCATGAGATACGAAAGTATCCTTTCAGAGATTCGGGGCAACAAACGGATCTTGATTGGCACTGCGAGGGTAGAAGACCCGAAGTAATCTCAACAAATGACGGCCTGTCGCCGGGCCTCGTTGCACGGCGTAAATGATTGATTACATACGACATAGGATTCCCATTGACTTTCAACGATGCGATGAGGCTGTTTGTTCGGCATCTTGTCACCGAGAAACTTCGCTCTGGAGAGACGGTAAGGGCCTACGTCGCTGATCTGCAAGGTTTTTCAGAGTATCTTTCTGAATCAGGCAAACCCAATGAACTCAACAACATACAAAAGATAGATCAATTTCATGTCAGAGGATTTCTGGCAAAAGGCTTCGGACGACTCAAAAAGACTTCTGTTGGACGAAAACTGGCAGCTCTGAGAACCTTTTTCCGCTTTCTAGTTCGTGAAAAGGTTCTCGCCGTGAATCCGGCAGCCGCCGTCAAGGCACCCAAGACTGAGAAGCCTCTTCCAAAAGCCTTGACAGCAGACGAGATGGACCGCTTTTTTGTCCGAAACTCCGAGACCAACAAACGAGACATAGCCATCTTCGAGCTGCTCTATTCGTCCGGGCTACGAGTGGGGGAGCTTACTACTCTCAAGATTCAGGATCTAGATCTGAGTGACGGCTGGGTGCGCGTGATCGGGAAAGGCAACAAGGAGCGCTACGTTCCGGTAGGTTCGCGAGCAGTGGAGGCCCTGAATGAGTATCTGCCAACGCGCGCAATGTTGGAGGCAAAGGCCCGATCGGCGTCCGAAAAAGACGCCCTCTTTCTAAACTCTCGCGGCGGGCAGTTGTCTTCTAGGAGTGTCGCACGTATACTCAAGACTCAAGTGGTCTGCGCCGGTTTGGCCAAGAACGTCTCGCCACATTCGTTTCGGCACTCTTTCGCCACGCATATGCTGTACGGAGGAGCGGATTTGCGGTCGATCCAGGAATTGCTCGGTCATGCGAGCCTTTCCACCACCCAGCGGTACACCAAGGCCGATTTGGCAAAACTCATGGAGGTGTACGACAGAGCTCATCCACGAAGCGGAGTGCGAGACGAAAAGCCGCCAATGTCTGAGAAATCAACCAGGAAAAAGCAAGCGAGCGATATAGCATCGGGCGGTCTGCCGCTTCCAAAAAAGGAATAGCTCATGAAGCACACCATGGTTCGATCCACCACCGTAATCTGCATCAGGAGAGGTCTCAAAGTCGTAATGGCAGGAGACGGACAGGTTTCTTTCGGAGAGACCGTGGTGAAGCATTCTGCACGGAAAGTCAGGCGCTTGGGCAAGGGCGCAGCCGTGATAGCCGGATTTGCCGGGTCCACGGCAGACGCTCTCACACTTTTGGAAAAATTTGAGCTAATGTTGGAAAAATACTCCAATAATTTAACTCGAGCGGCAGTGGAGCTTGCCAAGGAATGGCGAACCGACAGGATGCTCAGGCGACTCGAAGCGCTGCTAATAGTTGCCGATTCCGAAAAAACTTTCCTACTATCAGGAAACGGAGACGTGCTGGAACCTGACGACGGGATAGTAGCCATAGGATCCGGCGGAAACTACGCCTTGGCTGCCGCAAAGGCACTCATTGCAAACACGGAGATGGGCCCTGTTGAGATAGCTCGAACATCGATGAAGATAGCTGCCCAGATCTGCGTGTATACGAATGATGAACTTGTGATAGAAGAGCTGTGAGGCCACCCCCCGACAAGAGAAATACAGAAGCGTATTGAACGAGGAACCATGGAAACCCTTACACCGCGCCAAATAGTAGCTGAACTGGACAAGTACATTATCGGCCAACATCGAGCCAAAAAAATGGTCGCCATCGCTCTGAGAAACCGCTGGCGCAGAAGACAGGTTCCAGAGGAGCTACGCGACGAGATCGCGCCGAAAAACATCATCATGATAGGCCCTACTGGCGTAGGGAAAACCGAGATAGCCCGCAGGCTTGCAAAACTCGCGCAATCCCCCTTTCTGAAAGTGGAAGCCTCTAAGTTCACCGAAGTCGGCTATGTGGGGCGGGACGTGGAATCCATGATCAGAGACCTCGTTGAGATCGGGATCGGCATGGTCAGGGAAGACGAATACGAAACCCTGCGCCCCAAGGCAGAGGAGTTGGCCGAGGAGCGCCTTCTTGACATACTGTTGCCCGTGCGTGCACCACGAAGAGTGAGGCGCCCGATGCCGGCGACTCCTCAGGCTGACTCTGGTGACGATATGGAAGTAGCCCAACGAACACGCGAAAAATTCAAGAAAATGCTCAGATCCGGGAGACTTGCTGACAGGGAAGTAGAAATAGAGACTCAGATTAGCGCCATCCCCGTTGTCGAGGTGTTCTCACCGGCCGGCATGGAAGAGATGGATATAAATCTTAAGGATATGTTCTCCAATATTTTCCCTGGCAAGACCAAGCGACGAAAGGTCAAGGTCCCGGAAGCGCTTCAGATTCTCGTTCAGGAAGAGCTAAGCAGACTAATAGACACAGACAAGGTCACCAAGACGGCCAGGGAGCGCGTGGAACAAACGGGGATAGTGTTCATAGACGAATTGGACAAAATCGCTGGTTCCAGGTCGATGATCTCAGGCCCGGACGTCTCAAGGGAAGGGGTTCAGAGGGACCTGCTTCCGATAATAGAAGGAAGCACGGTAAATACCAAACATGGCGTGATAAGGACCGATCATATACTCTTTATAGCGGCGGGAGCGTTCCATGTATCAAAGCCTTCCGACCTGATACCGGAAATACAGGGAAGATTCCCGTTGCGAGCGGAATTGTCGGCTCTAACGCGCGATGATTTCGTCAGGATACTAACAGAACCCAAGAACGCCCTGGTGACTCAATACGAGGAACTGATGAAAACTGAGGGAGTCACCCTGGAGCTGGAACAAGGGGCAATCCTCGAGATAGCTGCGCTTGCGGAAGAAGTGAACGAGCGCGCAGAAAACATAGGGGCACGCCGCCTTCACACGATTATGGAAAAACTCCTGGAAGAAATCTCCTTCGAAGCGCCCGACATGAGGGGTGTCACAGTCCGCATAACCCCTCAAATGGTGCGTGAGAGACTTCAGGATATCGTGAAGAGCGAGGACTTAAGCCGTTACATCTTGTAGTGGCGGGCCTCTTGAATTGATTGATCAGGGCACGTCTTTCAGTGCCCTGACGTTTTCACATGAACCCCACAAAAGACGATTCAAGCTAAAGCAGGCCCAGAGCGCAGTTATCCCGCTAAGCTCTTGCGGAACGGCAAAAATATGAGGCGGTAATCAGCAGCCTTATATTTTCTTTGAAGCCGCAGCCCTCTTGGAAGCCTTCAGCGGATTAATTTTCTGGGTTTGTTCCACTGTTTTGCGTTCGAGATGGGTGGCAAAATTGCAGTTTCCTCGGGCCCACTTCGAGCCGGGGTTGGGGGACACGGCACAATACGTGGCTTCATCGAATGGTACTGCTCGGGAACAGCCTTCACAAGAATCGACGACCGAATGGCAACGGCCGCCGTTGAAATTGCACCCTTTA
>JACRDE010000093.1 GCA_016212935.1 Desulfomonile tiedjei
ATGCGGATTCCAAAAATCAAAATCCAGTAAAACGGACCAAGAAAAAAAGCTCCTACAGCCCCCATCGGGCCACCGGCAGCGAACGCAATAGCATGAAGAACGACAGCGAGAACCGCGGCAGTAACCAGGTTTGCGGCAGGCCCACCTAGGCTGATCCAAAGCATGTCTCTTCTGGGGTTACGGAGATATCTGGCATCCACTGGAACGGGTTTGGCCCACCCTATGGTTCGAGTGAGCACAAGGACTATGGTTCCGAAAAGGTCCAGGTGACTGATTGGATTGAAAGTGAGACGACCGGCAAGTTTGGCTGTGGGATCACCCAGTCTGTACGCTACGTAGCCGTGGGTGAATTCGTGCACTGTAATCGCCAAAAGGAAGCCTGGAGCCACAAGAGCAATTTCTTGAATAACGGCAAAAATATAGTCCATATTTCCAGTTTACCGCAAAGTCGATACATAGACTAGCTGACGGAGCTCCCCGAAAAGACGCCCTACTGTCGGAGCGCTCCGTTACAGGAACATCCCGGAAAGTCGGGGTTGCTTCGCTTTCCTTGGAATATTCGTCATTTTCCCTTCTTCTTGGGTTCCTGTTTTCCCTTGGCAGGGGCCTTTGCTCCGCCTTTTTTCTTGGGTTCAGGGGCCTTCTCTTCAGCCTTTTTCTTTTCCTTTTTGATCTCACCAGCGATCATTGCAGCTCGGTGGGCTTGTTCTTCAGCCAGACGCTGCTCTTTTTTCTCGCGTAACTTTTGGGTTTGGTCTTCCAGGAAGCCTATGCGGGCTATCGCCCCGTTTACCTGCTTTATCCTGGCCTTGTAGTGCTTGATCTGGGGGTCTTTTGCGATATCTTTATCTGAGAGACCTTTTTCCCTGAGCTGTGCCGCGCGGGCTTCCGATTGCTCTATGAACCTTGCTTTCTGTTCGTTTCTGGTATCAAGATTTTGGGACGGCATACATCACCTCGTTCTGGAGTGCCTACAAAACACAAAATTTTACACCCAAATGTGACATCGAGTCAAGAAAATCGGATCAAATTAAGTAAGGTTTCAGTTTTGGCCGGTAAATCGAGGAGTATTTTTTTTGTTGGTAGTTTTTTTCTCGCGTTTGGAAGCAAAGTTGCGCTACCAGGTGCGTCAGGCAAAAGAAGGTGTTTTTGGCTCCTCTACCGCGTCATCCAGGATGCCCATAAAGGCGAACAGCGAACAAAAGGGAAAAAGCCCAAGGTGTAATCCGGGACGCAAAGGTTTCGGGCGTAAGAGCCACGATGGCGAGGTTGACTGCACCATAGAAGTCGAGGCCCCGGATGTCTGTCCTGAATGCGGAGTGAGTCTTGAAGAAAAAGGGATGGAAGAGAGGAGTGTCTTGGACACCCCTTCTCAGAAGCCCCAACGAGTATTGTTCCGCTTAATCACTCGTAAAATGTAATCCAGTCGGATAGCGGTTCGAATTTGCCTTTTTCCGGGTTTGCCTTCCATACTCTTGCAACCGGAAACCTATTGTTTTTTATTGTCAGGGGCGGCGTAAGCCCTCCCGTATCAAAATTCGCGAGGGATTCCAATGCCTTTACGAGACCGTTGTAGTGTAGTTCGCCCGCTTTATCTGCACGTCTCAGGGTCTCGGTGAATACCAGGCCTGTCAGGAAACCCTGCATGTAGTATATGGGTCGAGATTTCACATCCGGATGATATTTCGCCGTATGTTCTTTAATTTTCCTGATCATTGGTTCATCCCTGGACCAGTAAGAGTAAGGATTGACGGCCAAGTAGCCTTCAGCCAGAGGTCCCAGTTTATCCAGTAGCAGCTCGGTTGCTCCCCAGAATGTGCCGATAAACGTGCATTTCATACCGAGATCTCTACATTGTTTAATAAGATCCGGAACCGGGGCAACAAGAAAACCGTGGATGACCACATAGTCCGGTTTTGCCTTGTTGAGAGCCTCAACCTGGGCGGTAATATCGCCCCCTTTTATCGAAGCGGTTTGTTCAGAAACGAGGTCAAGTTTCAACCTGCCGCACATGAGCTTTCCAAACTTAATGGAATCTCTGCCGAATTCCGTGTCGCTGTAGAAGAACGCTATTCGAGCACCGCGTTTTTCCTTGGCAATATATTTAAGTAAAATTGCCATCTGGTCGCCATAGGTCGGCCCGGGAACAAACATGGAAGGGTATTTCGCTGCATAGGCAACTTCACTGGAAAACGTGGCGCCACTGTACAAGCATTTGTAATTCATCGTGATTTCGTCAGCCATAGCCTTGCTCAACTCAGTACTGTTGCCGAACATGACAAGCGGCTTGTATCCCGAAAAGATCTGTTCAAAAAGGACCTGGTCTTCCTTGGGATTGTAATTACCATTCGCCATGATGTACTTGATTTTCTTTCCGTTTATGCCGCCTTCAAGTTCTGCGATGGTCAAAGCATCATTCAGCCCCGCGTTAATTTCTCGGCCGAATGGACCTAATGGACCGATTGTTGTCTGGACGGCCCCCACGATTATGGAGTCTTGAGCTATCCCATTTTTTAAGGAAACAATCAGCAAGCTAAAAGAAAATAACAATACGAGCAAAAATAGTGTGACTCGGCCTCTCATGTTCACCTCCCTCTCATAATGCATTTCTCTTGGACCGGGACTTGATAAGTTCCCGACAATAAGCAAACATTTCAAATGAAGCATAGACTATTGTGAATTGTTGCCCGGGCAATGAGGATAAGCTAAGGATGATAAAATAGAAATTAAACCTGGTCAAGAATATAGTTAACGCTGTGGTAATGCCTCAGTTGGACTATAGCAGTTGCCAAAAATAATGTCCGATTCCTCGTCATTCCTCCGAAGGCAGGAATCCAGAATTTGGACCCCGGATCAAGGTCCGGGGTGACGGTACCGCTCCCGTAAATGGGACAAGAGTCTTGGCAATGCCTATAAACCGCTTCGCTGTTTAGTCCAACTGAGGCATTACCAAATAAATCGCCGCTGCATCCGAAGCTTATGGCTGATATGCTTAGGGAGCCCCGGAGCGAAAGCTACCGGGCCAAGCCGGAAGCAGAACCCTATCAGGAAAAGCTAATGCTGGAATTGGGCCTTGAAGACCGCATGAAAACCAAAGTAGGATTACTCTCAGGCGGGCAGCGTCAAATAAGCCGAACCGAGTGTGCTGAAGTGATTAGGATACTGAGGCTATTCCGTTAGACGTGAACGTTCCGCTGGAATCACTCGCTGATCCGACGCATGACGGACTTCCCCGACAATTCTGTCGATTCCCGTCGTAATCTTTTCGAGTTCATCAGTTAATTCATCAACATGCCTACGGTCGTCTGTCTCGAGGCTTGCATACCAGGTCTCAGTTTCTTCCAGAAGCCTGTCCAGAGAAACCAGGTCGAGTCTCAAGCGGCCCCTGTCATCCACATCACTTGCGGCAATCCGTCGGCAGATCTGAACCGCGGTTCGTATTGCGTCCTTGAGTCTGCTATAAAGCTCGCCCTTCTCGCCTCCCGATGCAGCTGCCACAAGCGAGCGGCTATTCAGGCGCTCTTGAAGATCGAAAACCTTTCCGACGATTGATTTCAGGGTTTCCGAGTCTTCCGGAGAGAGCAATCTTACTGTCTCCGCATATTCCCTTGCGAGTCGCAGCCAGTCACCAGACAAATATTTGAGTGTCTCGTGTCTGACTAAGGGCTGCATTCGCGGCAGCACCAAGAGCGCGCCTGTAACCGGAGCCGCGACAGCAAACATCAACGAAATGGCTGCAGCGAACCCGTCAAGACCCCATGCAGCCAGGAAAGCCGGCGCAGACAGAACGAGACCGGGATTCCAGAACAGTTTCCACCAGCGGCTCGGGCGGTATTCAAGGGTGCGGCCGCTGATCTTCAGCGGCCTAAGAGCGCGCAACAGTCTGCTTGCGGACGCCTCGTCCAACCCATTGACGAGGATGCTACTTCCCGAACCAAGCATTCTATCGGCTCGGATCGCGTCCATCCCAGGGAACCAGCTCTTAAGAAGAGATACGGCCTGGGCTCGTAGCGCGTTGGACGGAACATCCTGAATCTCAACGGAAAAAGACCCGGCACTCAAAGCAAATGGCGCCAATTCGCCGCATTGGAGACAAAAATGGTGGCAGGGATCAATACCGGCAGCGCACAGGGGACACTGGTTCTCAATCTCAGATTCCACTATCCCGCTCCTATGAATGGGTCGAATTGTGCCGGCCGGCGCGCCCAGCCGGAAACACGAAGAAGCCCAGGGATTATTCCAAACCTTTTCCTATGGCCAACTCCATTTGGGTGGCGCTCCTCCATCGACGAGGAGGCTCTTTTTCCAGACACTTGAGGATCATACGATCGAGCCATCCCGGAATTTGCCATCTGTGCACCCTGGGAGGCACAGGGAATGTCCTCAGGTGCGCAAAATGGTATTCTTCCATCCCTGGACATACGAAGGGCCATTTCCCTGTGGCAACTCTGTAAAGGGTCACACCCAGGGCATAGATGTCAGCAAAAAACGCGTTCACGAACTTGCCGTTCAAGACGAAACATTCGGGAGCCAGCGTTGCAAGCGACACGTTGGGTTCTTCCCACATGTGGCGTTTGAATCCGCAAACCTCCACGATAGACTTCCATAGGCCGCATTCATCGAGCTTCACTATGCGCGTGTCCGGGTCAAAGAGGAACTTTGCCGGTCGTAGGCACATGTGCGGCAGCCGTCGAGCGACACCGTCAGTGCCGCGATGCATGTGAGAATACCCGACCGAATTGAGAATCTGGGGGAGGATCTCCATCAACAAGTCAAACGGAATTCCTTCGGGATGGTCCCGAACCAATGACTCCAAGTTGGAGGGCATGTGCTCGTATATGAGTGCTTCTCGTCCATCGACTACCGCTGACCCTAAGACCTTTAGAATGTTCTGGTCTCGCATCGCCGACTGATACATCAGGACCCTGTTCAGCAATTCAGCGACAGATTCCTCCGGTAGAGAATCTATATGGAAAAGCTTCACGTTCAGGTCGGGACCTTGACCGGAAGAATCCAGCGCCTTGAAAATGGAGGAGCCATGATCATGGCTTATTGCCTCTACTATGTCGTAGCTTCCGGAGACAACGTCCATGGAAGATTCACCGATCGGAGAGACGCTCACCAGTGGGCACTCAATCAGCGCCTCCAGATCAGGCGGTAGCAGCAATTCCTCGGAGGGCTGCGAAGCGGGCACAGTCTCCACCGCAGCTTCAAGCGGAACCTGAGGAACGGGTTTGGGGGAATCAGGTTCTGCAGTGTTTCCATCAATTACGATCAGGTCAGCGTCACGGTCAGTCGATTGCTGCAGATTCTGAGCTGAGAGAGGTTCCTGCTCGCGTGACTCCTGGTCACGCTCCTCCTCCCTGGCTACATCTGTTCCACAGGCTGGGCAAACCGTAAAAGGTGAAGGCTGAATGTGGCTGCAAACAGGGCAATGGTACAACGACTTCAGAAAATTCTTTTCCTCACGGGATTCCAGCTCCTGGATCATGCGATTTCTATCGAAATACTGTTCTTTGCTAATCAATCCATCGTTGATGAGCTTTCTTACTATTGCCATCAATTCCTTGGGATTTATGTGGTGCTTAACCAGGAGATCCTTGTCCCTGACTCCTGTGCAATAGTCTTTCACAAATTCCTGAATGTCCAATTTGACCGTCATTGGCTCCTCTAGCCATTTTTCAGGATAACAGAGGAAAACGAGACGGGCCGACCCGTGATTCCGGTCAAACTGCCGAAAAAACAGTCAGAGGCCCCCATAATTCTAGGCCAAGTCTCAGTTATTGGCACAGCGCATTATATCACTCAATTCGTCCTTGAAGCCACTGAAATAAGCAATTTCTGCAACATCAAGCATTCGTTGCCGGCGAATCAATGCCCACCAAGTTGATGCTTCCACCACTCTATTTCCGTATGGACGAGACCGGTCAAATCGTTGGATTCTAAGATACTCTCAATCCAATCTAATGACGTGTCTGGCGGATGCACGTATATCTTCTCCCAAGCATGCGCTCCTGCAACTCCGAGGAGCAGAACCGTTGCAACCGCGTTGGCGAAATCCTCGGGGACATCTCTCGGAATATGTAGCCTGCGTTCGTTACCCATCCATAAGCTCTAGAATTCGGCTGAGTGCCACGGAGTAGGCGGGCTCAAAACAGTATCGATGCCTCAGTTCGCTTCCTAATTACTACACGACTCCGTCACACCTGCCGCCTCGGTTCTCTTCTCATTTCGACGGATCAGACTTCATAAGAAAGCCAGCAACCAGGCCGACGAACCCCAAAATAACGCCGGCCCAAAACGCCCAGTGCCAGTAAACACACGCGGTTCCCAAAACCCCTTCGGGAAAGCAAGTCGCCTGAATGAATCCCACAGATAACATCGATTCTATCATCAAACACCTCCTAGCCTGTTCACAATTTACACAAATCCACTCCCGCGAGTCAAAATACAATCTCTCGGAGGGACCGTACAAGAAATCGTTTCTCGCCATGTTTGGACGCGGGATAGAGAAATCGATACCCATGTTTCGCTATGGCGGGAACCAGGAGACTCCTCACCGAGCCCCTAGTCGGGGACCAGCCATCCAGAGACCTCGTTGCCGTGCAGGTCTTTTCCTTTGAACGGCTCCATTCGCCTCAGCATGTCTGCGATCTTCTTGGCCTGCTCGCATTCATAATTATCGCAAGTGTAACCCTCTTTGCAGGGGGCGCAGATCATCGCCTCAATCCATTCAGCCATTTGCTTGAGATCCATTCCACACCTCCATGACGATTGCTCTCCGCGCTTTTATTCTACCTCGCTGCCGGCCTTTTTGCGAGATTATAGCG
>JACRDE010000094.1 GCA_016212935.1 Desulfomonile tiedjei
GATCTCCAGGTGCACCGGTCGTGCCGGAAATAGCGTTATATTCGGCTAGCCTCCCAGCGAGCGAGCGGGTGCCCATCTTCTCTTCAGCTATGCCCTCAAGGGTATCCCCATCTTTGACGGTATAGGTTTCCGCGTTGGGCTCAGGCTCATCTTTGCGCGGCTCTCCCAGCTCGGACCAAGGGAATTCCTTGAAATGCTCAGCCTTAAGTTTGAAAGGCGGCTTGACTTTGGTCTCTACCGGAGGAAGAGGAGGTGGCTCATCCTTTTTCTGCAAATAGGCGCATCCCGTCATAAATCCCAGAACCAGGATTACACAAAAGCAAATAAAGCGTCGTTTCATAAGATCCTCCTGAGTCGGCCTGCGAAGCCGTCCCACGTTCACTTGACGAGACCGGGGGGAACACCGGGCGGTTTCTGAGAAGAGACCGCCTCGCGCTGAGGCGCTGCAAGTGCAGGCTCTTGTGTGCCCTTCCATTTCGCGATCAATGATTGCACCTGATCTCTGGCTTGTTTCGGAGCATAATTCATGCCCTTTACAGCAAGCTGGTCGACCGGTCCGATGAGTTTCGATGTCTTTACCAAAGGCCATTCCGGAATGCCTATCAAAATCACTTGGACAGCCGCAGCAACAATCAAGAAACCCGCTCCAAGCCCCATGGCCGCTCCGAAGATACGGTCCAGCCAACTCAGCTTGGTGACGTTCAGAAGCGCATCCAGAATCCACCGTATGGCCAGGAATACAATTTGCACCAGAATGAAAATTATCACCATGGAGAGAATAGACGAAATCTGTGGGTCAAGAGAGGAGACTTTGCTCAAATAAGGCTGTGCCAGTGAATAGTACCTAACTGCTGCGGCAACCCCCAGAACGAGACTGGCCAGGGCGGTGAGGGATCGAACAAAACCCTTCCACGTTCCCAATATGAGAGTAATCAGCAAAGTGCCGAGTATAAACACGTCTATCAGATTATACGATTCTATGAATGCCATGCGCCTGTCCTTATCCAGGAAGCGAAATCAAAGTTCCTCAGAAATCCTGAGATGTTGGAGCGGTGAAGGCCCCTTTCCTTGGACTCTAGGGACGGCACGGAGCTGTTTGTCACAGCCAGTATGAGGTTTTGTCCCAGGAGCTCCTTTTTTTCGAGAGTTCCAGGCCAAACTGGGAGCAACGTCGCTCCCACAAGTAATAGGTTCTGGTTGAGGCTCCTCCTCGCAGAGACGAGATCATCCATATCACGGAAAAGCAGGGGCCCAATGCCGTCAAATCCCCATTCGGCAGGATATTCGGTTTCGATCATTTCGTCAGCATCGCAGTCAAGAAAGAGTGAACCGCCACGAGAATGAACCAAATGTGAAATGTCACTGTAATGGCCTTTTAGAAAACCATCGAGACGCGCCGACAAACCTCGCAACTGAGAAAAGCCCCTGGAATGCTCTCTGAAAAAAATCATCTTGATGCCCGCGTCCAACATCGCGCTGACGACTCCAATATGGAATGATTTCCAGTGCCTGAATACCATATTAGCAAAATCCGGTTCCTTCGAAAGCATTTCAAGTGCAGAATCAAAATCAAAAGCCATCCACAGGGCGTCCCAGAATCCGAAACCGGCCGTTCCTGCGACGGAGATTCTCTTGTCAGCCACGACCCGTATTCTATTATAAAAGGATCGAACACGGTCGTGTTCGTCGAAGCTTCGCGATTCCACAAGTTCGCGCCAATCTCGGATGGTCCGACAGCGACCGCTTTGATACTGAAGCTCAACGCTGTCCTCTGTGCTCACGGTAGCTCCGAAAATTCTACCCACACGATCCGTCAGAATTCCCCATCCCGTAGGATCGAACCCAAGAGGGTAGGGCGTAACGGAGATGTCATATCCCATGTCAGCGTCGGAGCGCAACTTGACTTCGGCTATACGTTCGAAAAAATCCTGTATTGACCAGCTCTTGCGGCGGCTCAGACGCGAGTTGCAGGAATTGCGGCGATAAAAGAGGCGCCAGAACCTTTCCGGACCGTAAAATCTGAGGGCATCGGGAGCAGCGGGATCTCGGGGAGGCGACAAGATCCGCGGCCGGATTTGTGACTGCGCGTTTTTGAATGAGACGTTTTCGTGAACCATAGGCCTTCCACGGAAAAATAGAGCTCCGCCCAGACTTCTTCTATTACTAGCAATTCAATTTGTCAATGAAAATCAATTTGTTCTTAATTTTTGTTAAAGTTACTTATTGTCGAGACCGAGGACCTTAGTTAGGTTTCCAGGTTCGAGGAATAATACTGGGTGGCAGCGGTGGCTTGTGGTATAGATTTGAGCAAATCCGTTCAATGAAGAAAAAGAGTCTGGCGGCGCTAAATCGGTCGATATGCTGAACTTCTTCCCGAGCCGCAACCGAAAGGCAACCGATATGAAATTCTCCAGAAAAGACAACAGATCGTTCGATGAAACGAGACCTTGGAAAATCAGTGGAGGGATACTGGATTACGCTGAAGGGTCAGCCGTCATAGACGCGGGGAGGACTAGGGTCATCTGCGCCGCGACAGTGGAGGATGGAGTCCCAGCATTTCTGAGAGGTACTGGCAAAGGATGGGTTACTGCTGAGTACTCCATGCTCCCTCGTACAACCCATACTCGATCCTCGAGGGAAAGAGGCGGAAGGCTAGGGGGGCGCACGATGGAAATACAAAGACTGATCGGACGGTCGCTGCGGAGCGTGACTGATTTGACCGCTGTGGGCGAACGCACGGTAACAGTGGATTGCGACGTAATTCAGGCGGATGGCGGAACGCGAGTCGCGTCAATCACAGGAGCATGGGCGGCTCTGCATATTGCTTTCGAAAAACTTACGGAGGCCGGTAGGCTTCCTTCAAACCCCGTAAAGGATTCGGTGGCCGCAGTGAGTGTGGGAATCGTCCATGGCGAACGGTTGCTCGATCTGGACTACGAGGAAGATTCCAAAGCTGAAGTCGATATGAACGTTGTGATTACCGGCCGCGGCCGACTGGTGGAAGTTCAGGCCACGGCCGAAGGAGAACCATTTTCGTTGTCGGAGATGAACAGGCTGATACGTCTGGCACAAAACGGTATCAGCGCCATCCGTCCAATTCAGTTGGCGGTCGTTCACGGATTCGATGGCTCAATCAAACGCCGCTGAGAGGATTCCTGGTTTGGGGTTAATTTTCCATCCGAATCGCTGCCTTGGGCCATATTGTTGATTTTTTCCTGCAACAGGGAGCGTCTGCTTTCTTCACTGGTGAGCTTGAGCGCCTCACGGTAGTCTGACGCAGCCTTGTCTTTGCTGCCTTTGGCAGCGTAGATCAGTCCGCGGTTTTCGAGGAAAATGGAATTCGTCGGGTCTATAGATATGGCCCTCGAATAGTCTTCAAGTGCCTTATCCAGCTGACTCTGCTCGTGATACACCAGTCCGCGATTATTGTAAGCTATGGCATCGTTTTGATTGAACTTGAGTGCCTCGGAGTAATTTGCAAGTGCTTTGTCCGGTTGCTTCATTCGGTAGTACGCGTCGGCTCTTACCCTGTAAAGTTCCGCGTTTGTCGGATCCTTCTGAATGGCCAAGTCAAAGTCTTCGACAGCCTGTTTGTGTTTGCCGATTTTGTGGTAGGTCAGGCCTCTGTCGCGCATAGCGGGTACGAGATTTGTATCCACTTTAAGGGCTTGATTCCAGAACGCAATAGCCTTGTTTTCGTTACCTTCGCGGTAGCTCTGGAGTCCCTGCTTATGAAGCTCCAACGCGTATGCAGTTCCCAGCGCGGCGATTTTGGCCCGCAACTGAACGAGGCTTTCCCTGTGGTCAGTTGACTCCTCTGCCTTCCTGTAAGCTTCCAGAGCTTTTGAAAAGTCCTTCTGTGTTTCATATATTTCGCCCAACGCGTGATAGGCCCGGGGGTTCTTCTTGGCCAAAGTGGTAGCTTGTTTGAGATCCTTGATCGCCTGATCCAGATCGCCTTTCTCCTTACGCACCATACCCAAAGTAGTGACTATGACGACTTCCTTTTTCCCTTGTTTGGCCGCTTCGACCAAATCCTGCAGAGATCCGTCCAGGTCGCCCTTTTTGAAGCGCGCAGTACCCCTGTTGGCAAGGGCGAAATAATAGTCGGGTTTAATCTGTAAAGCCCTGGAGTAGTCCACTATGGCCTTGTCCAGCAAACCCTTGCGCTTGTACGCCACGCCCCTATTGTTGTATGCCAAGTGATCCTGGGGATCCAATTGCAGGGCCCGTGAGAGAAGGTCAATGGCTTCATCGAGTCGATCCTGCTTCAGAGCCTCGAGACCCTGATTATAGACGTCAACAGCGTCCTCCTGGGCGAAGCCATGGAGCGGTAGTGTTACCAGTAAAAGCAAAAAAAACAGTGTCTTGCCCATGAGTACAAGTATCCCTTTCGCTTTTTGTTGTATCTAATGTTTATTTTAGCATATTTCATCAACATTAGTCATCCATTAATTACCTATCAAGCAAAACCTTATGTGTTAGTCTGCTAAAACTTTCTTGTTTTTTCAGGAAGATAAGTTGCTCGAGTCATTGAGCAACTTATCTTCAAGTATAACCATTGACAATTAATGTTTTTACTTGACACGTATTTTGGCCCATGTTAAAGCCTTCGTTCAGCGAAGCCCACCAAGCGGGCTAAATTCAGACTCCTTCGCTTGAGTCTACGCCCTCAAGTACAATTTGAAGGATCTGACACAAGGAGGATCGGTATGGTGATAAAGGTCGCTGGTATCTCTGCGTCCATCTTGTCAATCACATTACTCATGATGACTCCGCTTGCCGCTGCAGGAGGTGCTCCGGTTTGCGGGCCGGCTCCAGTGTCATGTGCACCCGCTCCTGCGCCTTGTGGACCACCTCCGCAACAATGCGGACCTTCATTCGGAGGAGCTGCTGGACTGTGCGGTGGTATTTTGGGTGCATGCACCAGCATTTGCGGGTTTGTCATCGGGATTCCGGCTGCGGTCATGGGTGGCTTTCTTGCTCCTCCAGCGCCGCCCAGGATTGGCCCGCCACAATCGTGTGCAGCACCTGCCTGTCCTCCGGTACAGTGTGGTCCGCAGATGTGGGCTCCGAGGATGAATTCCGCAGTCGCTTACCCTCCGGTGCAATGTGGTCCGACCATGTGTGGTCCGGTCCAGTGTGCGCCCCCGACGATAACAAAGTGCAAGCCGGGGTCCGTGTGTCCGATGTGACGACAGCGACGCCGAGCTAGGACAGGTCTGATTCACACAGTTAGATCAGGGTGCGTTCCAAGGGGTATGGTCAAAAAACACCTCTGATTAAACTAGAGGGGGTAAAGTGGGATCCCCTCTAAACACAAACCCCAATTCCTCCTTATCCATGGGGACGCAAGTCGTCCCCTTTTTTTTCGGCGCAACCGCCCTGTTTTCTAGCGGTTTTTCAGTTCCTCCTTTGTTTCTTGCCTGAGTCGTTTTTTCCGGTCTTTCGATAATTGTCGGGTTTGGGCGTCCTCACGAATTCGGTCGAACCGTTCCCTTTTTTCGTTTTCTTCCATTTCTTGTTGTTCCCTGAGCTTCAGAGCAAGGATCTTGTTTTCGTATTGTCTCACTCGAATGCCGTGAATTATTGCGTCCTCTAGGGCCAGCCAGTTTTCCCCTCCGCCTTTGCACTGGAGAAGGTGTTTGTTGACAAGCGATCCTGGTATGTCACTTATAAACATTCTGCAATACGGGCAAATGCGTACAGACTGGTGGTCTGCAGGTTTCAGCTCCTCGTATCCGCTGTGAACAAGCTCATCGAGAGTGCAGTGCTTTTCTATCCACAGATCACGCCTTTTGATATATCCCCAGCCTTTTCGGGCGGTCCACAGTGTTTCCAGGGGTTTTTCGGGCCGGTCGAGACGATAAGTGAAGCTAGCTGGGTGTACCCAATAGATGTCTTCTTTTGGCATATTCTGGCCCTCAGAACAGAAACGGGTTTGCTGGAGTATAGTCTCTTCGGCCAATCGCGGTCAACGACAACCGCGATCTTGGAACCCTGCCCGGGTCCGCGATTCCCTTGACATCTTTCATCTACATTAATAAGTCTATACATACGGTTTGCCCGAAATACATCGCTCGGAAACTTTCACCAAGACTGGAATGCTAATGATGAAATCTTACAGCGAGACCGAATGCCTTCCGCGAGTGCTGGTTACTGCGGTGGGGAGTCTGCCTCACAAGGATCCGGATGCGGCAGTGGACCTTATTATGGAAAGTCTGCCAGTGGGACCGCATTGTCCGCAATTATCCATGGCGGACCCTCGGGAACAAATGTGGATTCAATGTACTGAAGGGCTTCCGAGGTTTCGGGTAGATTTGCAGGAATTGAGCTATTTCTTTGATACCTCGGGGGATTATACTCCTGACGTGGAACGTTTTTATCACGAGTACCTGGCAGTGACAGAAGGCGCGGATCCGGATGCCTTTGCCATCGGGTCAGAGTACGGGAAAGGGATTCACGCCTTTTTCAGCCGCGTCCAAGCCTCTGGGAAGAGATTCCCGTTCATAAAAGTTCAAGTGACAGGACCCTTGAGCTTTGCCCTCACTGTAACTGATCAGGACAAGAAACCCATTTTCTACGACCCGGTTTTCAGGGATGTGGCAGTGAAGGGAATGGGCTTGAAAGCAGCCTGGCTCTTGAAAACCTTCAAACCTTTTGCAGATAAAGTCATAGTGTTTTTTGACGAGCCCAGTCTAAGTGCGTACGGTTCCTCCGCGTATCTCGGAGTGTCCAAGGCGGACGTGATCGAATCTCTGGACGACGTGATGTCCATGGTAATAGATGCAGGTGGCATACCCGGGGTTCATTGTTGCGGGAATACCGATTGGGGCCTCCTTATGGAGACATCCGCGCGCATAGTCAATTTCGATGGAGTGGATTTTACCGAGTCTTTGTCCATTTACGCGCAGGACCTTATGGCCTTTCTGGATAGAGGAGGGGTCCTCGCCTGGGGGGCGGTTCCGAACACAGCGAAAGCTGCCGAAGACAGTGTGCAACTTGTAGCGGAAAGAATAGCATCAGGGATAAGACTTCTTGAAAAAGTCATCGACAGGGACCTCCTGACTAAAAAGATTATTGTAACTCCGGCCTGTGGCTGTGCGGGCCTAAGCCTGGCGCACGCGGAGGCGGTTTATGGGTTGTTGTCCGGATTCCATGAGAAATTCGGAGGGAAAAGGTTTCAAGTCACATAGCCCAGAGGCTCTTGTCTGAGTCTGCGGAACACGCGTCCCTTTGTTTCTCTCAGGTTACGAGAGTTCGGAGCTTTCGGTGAGCTAACGACAACCACCATAGTGGGTAGTAGTGGTGCTGTTAACGACATTTCAGATTCGTCATTCTAAGAACGTCCCTGCAAGATTCAGGTGACGTGAGAGGTCGAAAGGATTCGAGATGGGAACAACGTTGGCCGTTGCTGGCAAAGGCGGGGTTGGAAAAACTTCAATTACCGCCCTCTTGTTGAAAGCTCTCATGGAAGCGGGCAAGAAACCGCTTCTCGCAATAGACGCGGATTCGAACTCCAATCTGCATGAGGTTCTGGGTATACGTCAGCCCCGAAGCGTGGGATGTGTGCGTGAAGATACCAGGAAACTGGGCGACAATATACCTGGGGGGATGACCCGAGACCGTTTCATGGAATACCAAATTCAGGCTTCGCTGGAAGAGACGAAGACCCTCGACTTCCTTTCAATGGGGCGGCCCGAAGGCCCGGGTTGTTACTGCATGGCGAACAATATTCTCCGGGAGGTCATTTCGAAATTAACGTCCAACTACTCCTTCGTAGTGATCGATAATGAAGCAGGATTGGAGCACCTTTCCAGACGAACTGAGGAAGAGGTGGACCATCTTTTCATAATTTCAGATCCCGCTCCCAGGAGCCTACGTACGATTGGACGAATTCTGGAATTGATCGACGAACTTGGCGGTCGGATTCACAACAAACACTTGATCCTCAGCAGAGTTCAAGGGGCCGTTGAGGACATGCCCGAGGGCACCAGGAAAGAGATCAACAGGCTTCCGTACGCCCCGGAGGGCCTGATCCCGTACGATGAAACCCTTGTGGAACTCGATCTTCAAGGAAAGCCCCTAGTTGAGATATCCTCGGAAGCGCCATCTTACGTAGCTGTGAAAGAGATTCTACAGAAGATCGGGATATTTAATTGAGCTGAAGAGACCTTGAGACAAATCCTGACGCTTCGTTGAGGCGTGTTTCGGATTTATCGGCTTCTTTGGTCCGAATCCTGCGCAAAAACGCTCCCGGTACCAGTTTCCATGGCGGAAAGCGCTACAACGAACCAAGAAGACACTGCAGGACCGGCATCTTGTCGGGCCCTACCAAGTTGCCTCATAGGAATGTGCAGGCGAGCAGTGTTGACAAGCTCAGGGGATGGCGTTTCGGGCAGATCGCCTCCCCTGGGAATCTTACTTCTTTGAATGCGCATTAGTATTACTTCTTCTGATGTGCAACACGTATGATGCAGATCGGCACAAAATGGGCTGTTTGCCGTGCGGGGCCCCATGGCGCCCATCCCTACGCGTTTGGCAAAAAGACTACAAAAATCAATCTCCTTGACTTCACTGACCGGTCCTCTATAATAAATAATCGAGGAATTTGTTCCTCTTTTTCTGGTGTTATCGACTTGTAGGTTTTTTGTTAGAGAGATGGTTCGGGGTTGCCACTAGGGGAGAAGATGATGGCCTTTACCGACCCCCAAGCCTGGTTGGAAGCTCACGAGTTAATAGAATGTAAACCGCTGAAAGGTCGCTGGACCCTGGAAGTCTGCCTGGAAATGTCCAGGAGAGTGCGCAGAGCGCCCAGGAACGCGAAATCTCAGGCACCATTACCCGAAACGAGAAGCCTTCCTTGTGCAAATTGCCCGATTCTGGCAGCGCTAGAAAGATGAATGGCTAATACCGATTCGCTTTCAAATATGTAAAATCGGGGAGGAACTCTTTGCTAAAAAGGGTCCCCCCAATCTTGCTTCTCTGAAAGCGCATTGGTATCATTCGTTACAATCAGGTAATGAAAACAAACAGGCGCCGGAAAATTGCTTTCCAGCGCCTGTCACTCATTTGGAAACGCCTTCATCAGTGAAGACGGAGTCGACTTCACGAGAGTTCGGAAGTGATCTTGTCTATTTGATTTCTTATGACTTTCTCGACTGTTTCCAGAAGCTTAGCCCTGATTTCTTCGCGCAGTATGTTTATGACTTCTTCTCGCTGAGGAAGCAGTCCCTTCGTCCTTTCATCGAAAAGTCCCCTGGAGACACTTTCCAGCCACATTCTTTCCGGAAGCGAATTCTGGATCGCCTCAGTAATGCCGAGTGTCAAGGTCTCTTGGAACCTGTCCTTTTCCGGCAGTGCTGTCAACATCGACTCAAGAATGCGATCCGTGCTTGGCAGTAACTTTCCGACTGCATCCCGCATCTCTGACTCTGTCAACACTGTCTCGATTCTTCGTTCGAGCATTTCCTTGAAAGTCGCCTCCGCTTCGTCACGCGCCGGCATTATCAACGAAAGGCGTTGCTCGACCCTTTCCAGGACAGAGTCGGTAGAAGGCAGCCTTCCCAAAGCATCATCGATCCTTCCTATCACCTCATCAGGCGCTGGAATGGATTTGATTGCCTCGTCCACGCGGGTCATTATCACGTCGGCGGATGGCAACGTCGCTAGGGCCAGTTGTAGCCTGGTCTCCACGTCTTCCCTGGTTGGGAGTGCCTTCAGAGCATTATTCAGACGCTCGTTGACGATATCGGCCGAAGGCAGCGCAGCGAAAGCATTATCCAATCTAATTCGAATATACTCCTGGGACGGCATTCCCCTAAGGGCCTGGTCCAATCGTTCTGCTACGAGCTCCGGCGAAATGGATAGGGACAAATGACTATCAAGTTGTTCCTTGATGAAGTTCTTCGATGGGACCGCTTGGAGCACAGAATCCAGTATGGCGTTGATGGATTCCGGGCTGGGAAGAGCCCCGAGCGCGTCATCAAATCTCTTGGTGATCTCTTCGCTGGTAGGAATGGAACTGAGCGCTCCTTCAATCCTGCCCAGAACAACTTCACGCGTTGGAATTGCAGACAAAGCATTATCGATGCGGAGAAGAATTTGTTCGTTGGTAGGAAGTCCCTTGAGTGCTTCGTCAAGGCGCCCCAGAATTGCTTCAGGTGACGGGAAAGATTGGAGTTTAGCATCCACGCGATCCACGATCTCCTCATGGGACGGAACTCCCCGGAAAGCCATATCGATCCTATCGATCACTGTGTCAGCGGATGGGAAAGATGCAAGCTTTTGCTCAATAAGGCCAGTGACATCCTCTCCAGACGGCATGCCGGTAAGCGCTGCCTCAACTCGCCGGAGAATCTCCTCGCTGCCAGGAACTTGAAGTTTTTCGTCAATGCGGTTTGAGATATCCTCTCGGGACGGGATGCCTGCTAAGGCAGAGTCAACCCGGTCGAGAATCGCGTCGCCTGACGGAAATGCGTTCAGCGTTCGATCGAAGCGAGCGAGCACAACATCCGCTGACGGTATGGATTCGAGCTTCTCGTCAAGCCGCTTGCTAAGCTCCTCTCCTGCGGGCAATGAATCTAGTGCTCTGTCCAATCGCTCGAGCAGAGTATCAGAGGACGGCAGCGCCGATTTTATGGAGTTATCTAAACGTTCCGCTATTTGTTCCGCAGACGGAAGGCAATCTGCGATTCTCCGGTCCAGTTTGGCGTTGATCTCCTCGCTGGTCGGGAGAGCAGCGGACATATTCTTGATCGTGCCGTCGAGCAATTCCTCTTTGCTGGGAAGCATTGATTGCAGAGCTTCGCGGAAGGCCTCCACAAACTCGCTTCTGGCGGGAAGAGCATCCTTCACAGCGGAATCCACTGATGCAGCCACATCGCTCTTTCCGGGAACTGCCTGCTTGAGGCTGTCGCCCAGAAAAGCCGAGAACATCTCTTTAATGTCTCCGACAGGGATCGGTTGCTGGACCACAGATTTGGGAGGCTCTGCGGCAGGCTTTTCAGCAGAGGCTGCAACCGGAATCTCTGAAACAGGAGGAACAACAGGGGCACCAGCGGGAGTAATGCCATGAGCCATACCGGCAACTGGAGCCTGAGCCTGGTCAGAAGTTCCAGGCTTCATCGCCACGGCCGCCAAGCCCGCACCCGCCAACGCGCCCACGGCCGCCATGGCAGCAGCCTGACCGGCGGAAACACCAGGAGTAGGAGTGGGTACGGCAAGTTCCGGTCTAGGAGTCTCAAATTCATGTGCAGGCACTTCGGAGAGAGTGGGTTCAGGTTCTTCTTCCAGGCTTATTTCTTCGAGAGAAATGTCCTCAGTGACTTCGAGCATAGGCTCTTCGTCTGGTGCCTGGTCGAAGAGCATATCCTCGCTTAGCGATGTCTCCAGAGTGACGTCCTCCAAAGAAATCTCCTCAGGCAGCGGACCCGGACCATCAAGCGAAATTTCTTCATCTCCGATGTCCTCCAGAGAGATCTCTTCCGCATGTTCGCGAGTCTTTTCCTCCGGATATTTCTCGGTGGGAAACTCTTCGGTGGGCAGTTCTTCGCCGAAGAACTCCTGGGTGCTGATCTCTTCTTCGCTCATTTCTTCAAGTGTCAGCTCGTCGGAATCGTATTGTTGAACAGCATCCAGGGGCGAATCCAACTCCAAAGGAGCAGGTTCGTCCGACTCGTCCAGATCGATTTCCCCGACGTCTTCCTGACTCAGATCAGTATCCAGGCTCTCCACAGGGACCGTTTCATCCAGGTCTAAGCCGATTGATTCCAGGGAGCCGGCATGGACTGAGTCCAGTTCCTCCATGTCCATATCTCTGATCTCGGTGTCGTCCTCAAGATCGATGACGTCCACCTCCTGAGATGGTTCCCTGACAAGCGAGTCGTCATCGAGAAGTAAGTCTTCGGAGGTAAGGATTTTCGAGGGTTCCTGAACGTCAAGTATTTCGCCGATTTCGGTGTCGTCCAGATCAATTCCTTCTATTTTGCCGGTAGAGAACTCGTCTACGGACTCTTCGCCTTCCGGCTCCATTTCGAGGCCCATTTCATCGACGTCCATTTCCACCGTAATGGAATCTTTTCCGGCAGGCGCGGACCCCTTGGACTCCTTACTGACGGAAGAAAAATCCGGGAGGGGCTCTTCATCTTCTTCCAGTCCCATTTCCAGCTCTATTTCCTCAACTTCGCCGCTGCCTGCGTCCGCGAAATCTGCTCCAACATCGGAAACGAGTTCAATAGTAGGTTCGAAGGCAGTGCCGTCCTCAAGGTCGTCTTCCAGACCCATGTCCTCCAGATTGAGCCGGACCGTGTCCTCGTACGTATCTTCTCCGCCCATTTCTCCCGAGTGATCGAGCTCAGCGACCAGCGTTCCTGTATCAATTTCCACTGTGTCGCCCACATCGGTTGACGGTTCCTCTCGCTCCATGGCAATATTGGACATCGCGAGCAACTCTTCGGTCATATCGCCGGAATCGTCATCCGCGAAATCTATCATGATCTCTTCGTCGCCGCCGTCTGTAGAAACACCCAGAAGAGATTCGACAGTCTGTCTCAAGACGTTCCTGTCGATAGGTTTCGTCAAGTATCCGTCAGCTCCGAATCCATGGATCTCTGCGGGCGAAGGGCCGCCTGTCTCGCTGCTCATCAGGAGAACGGGGATATCGGAATAATCCCTCGAGGACTTTATCCCCTTCACAACCCTCTGAACCGCGCCCCAATTGGGAGAATCGGCCAGCAGGGTGCTCAAAATTATGAGATGGGGCTTCTCATCCTTGATGGCCTGTTTGAGCTCGGCGGAACTGGAAACGCTCACGAATTCGTTATCTTGTTCGAGAGAACGAGTCACTGTCTCACGAGTTCGAGGATCTTTGTCAGCCACGACGATCCGATAGGGCATGGAGACCTCGCATGATTTTTGGTAAAAAATACAACAAAATCGGCATAAATGTCAAGTGATTTCAAGCCCGCGAAGCAAGCTTTTAACAACCAGATTTCATAGTCAGGAACAATATTTTAGACAAAATGTCTTTAATCTCAGCTAAGTTTCCCGATTAGCTGAAAACTTCGCGTATTCATTATATATTAATTGAAGGCAGGACTCAAGAAACATCTCTGGCCGATGTAAGCTGGGGGCGTAAGAGTCGCAAAACAAAAGGACTTCCTTTTCTTGGGACTCTTGTCCGGCCGTGCGGCCTGTCCTACTTTCAGATAAGCATATAACTTGCTGTAACTAAGGTAAAAACTTGACTTCATCTTGGTTATGGATTAAGGATACACCTCGACTAGAAGAAAGGAGAAATCTCCATGCCCGAAGCTATTGCCTCGGCAATCCCAGGTAACGACCAGGGCTTGTGGACCATAATTATGGGAGCAGGGTGGGTCGTGAAGGGAGTAATGCTCGTCCTGCTCTTGTTTTCGGTAATCTGCTGGGGGATCATTCTGACAAAAGCAATTGCTCTTTCGCGAGCCAGAAAAGATACGCAGTTGTTTTTCGATGCTTTCCGCGAATCGCGCAAGTTCTCGCTTCTCTACGCGGAGGCCAAGCAGTTCACCTTCAGCCCGCTGGCACACGTCTTCAAGGCCGGCTATGCCGAACTTAATCGAATCTCCAGGATTCAACAGGCAAACCAGCCTTCGTCTGAGTCCGCGCAGGAGCCTGAATATGAACGGACGGCTATGGACAACATCACTCGCTCCCTCCAACAGGCGGTCATTGCCCAGAGAACACGGCTGGAAAAGGGCGTGAATTTTCTCGCCACGACCGGGTCGTCTGCTCCGTTTATTGGACTGTTCGGAACAGTCTGGGGAATCATGGAGTCCTTCCGTCGGATAGGCGTGATGAAAAGTGCTTCCCTGGCCGTCGTTGCGCCGGGTATCGCTGAGGCGCTGATTGCAACTGCCGCAGGTCTCGCAGCGGCAATTCCAGCTGTTATCTTCTATAACTACTTTTTGAGCAGGATAAATATAATTTCCAATGAGATGGACAATTTCTCTTCTGAACTCATTAATATAATAGAGCGAATCTACTGGAAGAGAAAGTAGTTATCGCGGTCATGCAATGGGAGATCGAAAATGGCTTTTAGCACGAATTCCGGCAATAAAACCGCGATGTCCGAGATCAACGTCACTCCACTCGTGGACGTGATGCTGGTGCTGCTCATCATTTTCATGGTCACCGCGCCCATGATGCAGGAGGGAGTCTCTGTAGACCTTCCACAGGCCAAAGGCGCACCGCTCGTAAAAGAGCAGCATGTAGAAGACATTGTGATTTCTGTGTCCGGTCCAGGCAACATATTCGTTAACGACGTTCAGGTCCAGGAAGACAAGCTGGCTGAAAGAATCATTGAGGCCACCAAAGACAGAACTTCTCGCGACGTATACCTCCGTGCTGATAAAAGCGTCCCGTACGGGGTTGTTGTGCGGATCATGGGTTCACTTAAGAGCGCTGGCATCACTAATCTCGGAATAATAACAACCGCTCAAGAGGACTCTGCCAAGGCAAAATGACTTCCTTGCACACATCATCAGGGGACGCCGTATCAGTCAGGATGATCCTGGCGTCGATCGTTCTGCATGGCTTGTTCCTGGGCTTGGCGGTGACAGCCTCCTCGTGGCTGTGGGATTACAAGAAGCCGCCCGACGAAATCATCCAGAAGGTTACGTTGGTGGAACGCGCAGCCGGACCGGTGGTTGCCGAAAAAATGGAGCAGGGGCCGGTGGAATCAGCTGAAGCCGAACCAGAGCAGAATATCGCTCAAGATGAGCCGTCGGCAGAGGCTCCTGAAATCCAAAGGGAAGTAGTACAGCCCAGAGTTGTAGATCGAGTCCTGCGAGAACCTATACCGCTCGCGAAAAGGAAACGTGCACCACTGAAAGTGGAGGCACCCAAAGAACCTGAGACAAAAAAACCTGAACCTGCGAAGAAAAAGGAAGATCCCGACTCATACCTGGAAAAACAGAAAGCAGCCCTTGCCAAGAAAATCGAAAACAGGAAGAAGGAAGGGCACCAGGGGAATGAATCTCAGGCTTCAGGAGCGCGTGGGAGTAGTCCCGACGGAATTCAGGCGGATCGTGAACTGAGCAAGTGGTTCGAACTCGTGAAGAACCGCATAAATACCCACTGGTCAGTCATAGGAGAAAATCCGCTGCCTAATAAGGTGACAATCATCGGAATACAGATCTCCGATAGCGGCGGTCTTGTCAGGGCTTCTGTGGACACAAGCTCCGGCGACCAGATTTTCGATCGATCCGCGATGAGGGCTATCCACCAGGCTGCCCCGTTTCCGCCACTGCCATCAGAGGCAAAAGAAAAAATTCAGAAATCCGGAGGCCTGGCCCTGAGATTCACACCCAAGGGCATACAGTAAACATCAGCATGGCGTTCTCACCTTCACAATCAACTTATGGACGAATTCTTGCTGGATCGGTTTTGGACGCAATCATTTCCCTACTTCTTTTGGGCATTTTCTTTAATCCAGTTCAGATCAAAGCCGAGCCTCCAAAGATAATCCTGGATGTAGACAAGCCTCTCCTCACCAAGATACCCGTAGCCGTGCCCGATTTCTTATCCGCTGCTCCCGGACCTGTGAGCGGCCGCGATCTCGCTGAAATAATCAGGCGCGATCTGTATTTGACTGCCATTTTTCAGATTGTTGATCCTACGCCCCCCATCAGTACCAGTGCCAACGGAGAGCCCGATTTCGACAGATGGAATCAGGCAGGAGTCCAGGTGCTCATACTGGGCAGCTTCCAAACCATGGGAGACGAACTGACCCTGGAAGTGAGACTTTACGATGTGGCATTGAAAAAACTCGAAATCGGGAAGCGTTATTCAGGGAAAATCAGAGATCACAGACGTATGATACACAGGTTCGCAGACAGGGTTATGGAAAAGCTCACCAGTGTGCCCGGCTGTTTCTCCACGAAGATAGCATTTGTGGGCGACTCACAGTCTAGAGAAGTATTCAGCATGGATTTTGACGGCCATAACCCGGCTCAACTGACCAGGAACGGCAGCATCAATCTTTCGCCTGACTGGTCGCCTGACGGGAGGAATATCGTATTCACGTCGTACATGAATGGGAACCCGGACGCTCTGGCTATGGACCTGTCTAATCTAAGCCTTCGTGCGGTATCATCGAGGCCGGGCCTGAATGCATCGCCACGTTACTCGCCTGATAGCAATTCAATAGCCTTATCTATGAGTTTTAATGGATTACCTAAACTTTTTATCGTAACGCCGCAAGGAAACATAATAAAAAGGTTGACTGAAGGTAGGGGAAATGATATCTCTCCCGCATGGTCGCCGGATGGTTCAGCTATCGCATATGTCTCAGATCAGGCCGGGACTCCGCAAATCTATATTGTTCCGACCGGCGGAGGCCAACCCAGGAGGCTGACTTTCAACGGAAACTACAACACCGATCCGGACTGGTCACCACGGGGAGATCTCCTGGCGTTTACGACACGGATTGAAGGACGATTTCAAATATGCACCATCAGGACGGACGGAACGGATCTCCGGGTTCTAACAAAGACGGGCTCAAATCAGGATCCGACATGGTCCCCGGACGGCAGATTCATAGCCTTCATGTCCGAGCGAGACGGGAGAAGGCGCATATACATTATGGATGCCCGTGGAGAGATTCAGGTACCGGTGTCGCCTATTACTGGAAAGTGCCCTGCCTGGTCTCGTCATTCGTGGTGAGATGGGCTTGTTCCAGGGGTGAAAGGAGAAGGCGCCAATGTCCTCTCGCTGTTTAACGTTGGGAACCATTGTCGTCGTAGCTTTACTAGTCATGTCTGGTTGCTCCAGGCCGATAGTGAAGCAACCTGGTCCAGGCGGCCAAGGATTTGTGGGCACTCAAACGGGCGGTCCCTTCGGGGAGGGCGATCTCCAAGTGGTTCAAGCCAATCTTAAGCCCATATATTTTGAATACGACAGTTTTACACTGAACCCTGAGGCTCAGGCCGCTGCACAGTACAACCTGGAGATAATAAGAAGAGCCCCGCAGTTCAACATAGTTGCCGAAGGCCACTGCGATGAGAGGGGAACTTCTGAATACAATCTGGCTCTCGGCGATCGTCGTGCCAGGGCTGTGGTCGAGTATATGTCTACCCTTGGAATTCCTCCCAGCAAATGCTCCACCGTATCTTACGGTTCGGAACTGCCTGTCGATCCGGGGCACAACGAAGACGCCTGGGCCAAGAATCGCCGGGTATATCTGAGGGTTTCCCGGTGAAGGCACTCGGGATGACCTCTGAATTCAGTCCTACGATAAAAGAAGGCCGACTGCCGGGATTCCGGCTGTCTGGGGCGCTGATCCTGGTGATGCTTTGTTTATCGGGCTGCCTCACCAGGACCGCAGGCCCCACGTTGCCTTATGTAAAACCAGCTCAGTCGGTGCCTAACACCGACCCTGGTCCTGTGCATCTCGCTGCCCGTATGGAGGATATGGACGCCGAAATGCGGAGGCTCAGAGACATGATAGAACGCTCCCAGGCTGTTGGCAACGAAAGGGCGGTTAAGGTACTTCAGGATAGGGTCGCTTTTATCGAGAAGCAGCTCGGCATTGAACCACCGAGA